>CAYZND010000219.1:0-6138 GCA_964479495.1 uncultured Mesoterricola sp. | reverse complement strand
GCTCCGGGCCCGGTCGGCCAGGGCCTGGAAATCGGCGGGTTTCGTGACACCATCCGTCACCAGCACGGCATGCTTGGCCTTGATGGACTGCGCCGCGAGGCGCTCCAGCCCCTCCGCCAGGGCCGGGTGCAGGTCGGTTCCGCCGCCCGCGGTGAGCGGCTCCAGGACCGGCGCGGCCGTGATGGTGGAGTTGGTCTGGAATCCATAGGCCCAGCGGCGCTCGTCGGAGAAGAGCATCATGCCCACGAGGTCGCTGGGCTTGAGGTTGCGGAGCAGTTCCAGGCCCGTCACCTTCGCCAGGGAAAGCTTGTCGCCGAACATGGAGCCGGACACATCGATGAGGATCAGCACCGCCAGATCCGGCAGGTCCTTCAGGGAGCGCGGCAGGAGGGTCACCGGCAGGATCGCCTCCAGCTCCGGGTTGTCCCCCTTCTTGCCGAAGTCCGGGGAGTCCGCCACGAACAGCACGGACCCGGTGCGCCGGGTGGTCATATCCAAGAGGCCGGAGAGAAGACGTCCCCGGATGCGCCCGAGGGGCACTCCGTCCATGACGACAAGCTCGTAGGCCATCAGGTCCAGGCCCTCAGCCTCGGCCAGGGTGGCCCGTCGACTCGGGTAGAGGGCTTCGATGAAGGATCGACGGCCCGAGTGTTCGCTCACCACCAGCACCTTGGGCTGCTCCTCAGCCTCCACCCCCAGGGAAAGCCGCTTCACGGGCCCCCGGCCCGCAGCATCCCTGAAGACCACGGTGAGGGCCGAAGCCTCGGCGCGATCCACCGAGAGCCTGAGCACGCGGTCCTTGGGCAGGTCGGACCCACCCGAGCGGAACAGGATACGTTCCCGGGCCCTCACCTCCATGGAGGCGAAACCGCTCGCTTCGGGGCCCAGCAGCAGATCGAAGGCAACGCGCCGATCCGCCGGGGCGTATCGGACCCCCAGGGCCTGCACGGGAACCTCGGTCTGCTTTCCCACGACCTCGATGGCCAGGGGCACGGGCCCCGCGGCACGCTGGAGGGCTTCCAGCTCCCCCGGGAGCGGGGTCTGATCCAGGATCACGTGGGCCTTCTTATACGGCCCAAGCCCCTTTTCCAGGTCGAAGAGGACGGGTGCGAGGACCCCCTGATCAGCCAGGGTCGCCTGGAGCGAGGCCAGTCCGGAGGCCGTCGGGGGCACCGGCGCGAGTCGGTCCGGCAGCACCGCATAGGCCTCGCCTGTCCCGCGCAGGACACGGAGACGCTCCACGCCCATGGCCTTTCCCACCGCCAGGTAGCGACGCTCGGACAGCAGGAAGCCCGGAAGGGGAAAGCCGGCATCGACCCAATAACCGAGAAGACAGAGGAAAGGCAGCAGGATCAAGCGGTCTTGACCCAGTCCAGCCGCGCAGCCCAGGGACCCAGGCCTGCCGTGAGCCGACCGAGCACCGGGGGTCGCTGAGGGTTCGAACCGTCCACCGCGAATCCTTAGGATAGGAAAGGGCGCGTTGAGGGAAAAGGCGTGTTTATGGGTAGCCTCCCCCATGGGACTTGTCAATAAATATTCGGGAAATCTTCCCAAAAACACTCCGCAGTCACGGACTACTTCTTGGGTTAACTATTTTTATTATACGCCTTATAAAACTTGATCGAGTCAGGAATATTACCCATCCCCACCCCGGGAGGCGGCGCCAGATTTCGGGGAGCAGCCCATCTCCACTCCAGACCTGTCGGCTGTGGGTGTCGAGGCCATGGATGAGAAGATGCAGTGGCCGTCCCGCCAGCTCCGGAGCGATCTTCACCAGCTCGGGGTTCTGGAATGGGAACGTGACGATGAGCCCTCGGGTATCCCGGCGGCGAACCCAGTCCATCCAGCGGCGATAGCGGGTGTTCTCGGCATCGTAGACCACCAGGAGCGGTGCGGGCCGAGCCATGGCCTCACACGAGGGTGGAGACCTGCGCCGCCCGGAGCGAGCGCACCCAGGCCGTGACGGGCTTGATGCCCTTGGGGGGTTCCAGGGCTTTCTGGTAGCGGCGCAGCCGGCCTTCGTGATTGACCACGAAGTCGCTCTCCTCCAGGTAGGTCGCCACCGGCAGCCGGGCCGTGGCCCACTCGCTGACCTCCGAGGGGATGGGCTCGAGCACCAGGCTGAAGGGGGCTTCGATGAGGATCTGGCGCAGGGCCTCCAGCTCCCGGGCGCTGGAGAACTCCTCGTCGTGGAGGATCACCACGGCCTTCACGGCACCCCCGCGCACCATCTCGAGCAGCGACTCCAGGTGGCCGAACTTGTAGCCCCGCTCGGCGAAGCCGCGACGGTTGAAGATGCCGTCGCCGCTGGTCTGGAGCTTGGGGAACTGGATGGGGCAGAGCTTGTCGCCCGAACCGAACCGCAGCTGATCGGAGCTGGCCAGCTCCGCCAGGCGCTGGGCCGTATCGCAGCCGAAGGTCCCCTGGCCGATGACCGCCGCGGGCGCGTTCACCTTCAGCGCCTCGCCGATGGCTTCCACCGTGGAGGGCTGTCCGCCCAGCAGGGGCGTCTTCAGGCGGGCTGCGGGATCCAGGTCATAGCGGTGGTAGGCGAACCGCTCCTCGTCCAGGATGAAGAAGGAGGCGGGCTGACCTTCCTGGGGCCTGGGGCGGAAGCGCCACACCCGGTTGTCGTCCGTGTCCGCCCAGATGGGGCTGGCCATGGCGCCGTGACGGCTGATGGTGGGAATGGGCTTGAGGTACCAGACCCGCTTGGTGAAGCGGAAGTCGCGGCTGGTGAGGGCGCCCACGGGGCAGAGGTCCACCACGTTGCCCGCCAGGGGGTTCCCATCCATGGACTTGCCGGCGTAGGTGGTCACCTCCAAGTCGGATCCCCGGTTGGCCATGGTGAGCTCGGAGGTTCCGGAGACCTCCTGGGTGAAGCGCACGCAGCGGGTGCAGTGGATGCAGCGGTTCTTGTCCAGCACGATCTTGGCGCCCAGGTCCTCGTAGCGGTAGCGCCGCTTGGGCTCCACCATGCGGCTGTCGCCGCTGCCGTACTGGTAGCTGTAGTCCTGGAGCTTGCATTCCCCCGCCTGGTCGCAGATGGGGCAGTCCAGGGGGTGGTTCATGAGCAGGAACTCCATCACCCCGGCCCGGGCGTCGGCCACGGTCGGGGAGTCGGTGTGGACCTCCATGCCCTCCGCTGCGGCCATGGTGCAGGAGGTGGCCAGCTTCGGCCAGCCCTTGATCTCCACCATGCACATGCGGCACGTGGCCACGGGCGTCAGGGCCGGGTGGTAGCAGTAGTGCGGGATGTCGATGCCCACCTGCTTGCAGGCGTCCAGCAGCAGGGTTCCGGGTTCCACCGTGAGTTCCTGGTCGTTGATCCTGAGCTTGGGCATGGCACCGTCCAATGCGTCTAGGATGCGCTCAAGGCCCGGAGCGTCGCAAGGACGTGAGGACTGCCCGGGGGAGGCCACCAGGCAGTTCCGGCAGAACTTCAGGAAGTCGTTGAGATCAGGGATGTGGGTGTTCACGCCGGAAGGGACCACGTTCGAGATCACGATCCGCTTCCGCAGCTCTCCGCAGGCCTCCAGGGAAAAGATGAACCAGGCCAGCCGCTCCGCCTCGGAGGACAGGTTCATGGAGACCACGCGGGTCTCGAAGAAGATCTCCGGGCGGGTCTCCACGCCCTCGATGACCTTCCACTGAGGGATGTGCCCCTTCTTCACGAACTCCGTCCGCAGCTCCTCCAGGGTGTGCTGGATCGTGAACTGGACTTCCACCTGGACATCCATGGAGATCCTCCTGGAACCCCATCGGACGGCGGGGCGAAGGATATGAGTTTCCGAGGCCTCCCCTAGGGCTCCGGCGCTTCCCGGTCCCATCGCCGCATGAAACAATGGCCTTTTGCGAGGTTGCCATGGCCACCGCCCTGTTCTCGGTCTACGACAAAACCGGTCTGGTCCCCCTGGCCAAGGGCTTGAAGGACCTGGGCTGGTCCCTCCTCGCCACGGGCGGAACCCTGAAGGCCCTGCGGGAGGCCGGGCTGGATGTCCAGGAGGTGGCCGACTACACCGGAGCCCCCGAGTGCTTCGATGGCCGCGTGAAGACCCTGCACCCCAAGATCCACGGCGGCCTGCTGTACCGCCGTGACGAAGCCGCCCATGTGACCGACGCCCAGCGGCTGGGCATTCCGCCCATCGACCTCGTAGTGGTGAACCTCTACCCCTTCGAGGCCACCATCGCCAAGCCCGGTGTCTCCTTCGCGGACTGCATCGAGCAGATCGACATCGGCGGCCCCAGCATGGTGCGCTCCGCTTCCAAGAACCATGCCTCCGTGACCGTCCTGACGGATCCCACCCAGTACGACACCTTCCTCGACAAGACGAAGGCGGGCACCTGGGACCTGGAGGACCGCCGCGCCTGCGCCCTGGCGGCTTTCCAGCGCACGGCGGCCTACGATGCCGCCATCTCCACGTGGATGGCCGGACAGGTGGGAGAGGCTTCCGAAGGACTCCCGGAGCGCATCGGCATCGGCCTCGTCTCCAAGCAGGGCCTCCGCTACGGCGAGAATCCTCACCAGGCGGCCGCCTTCTACGTCCGCCCCGGTGCACCCGCCGAGGGCATCGCCGCCTGTGAGCAGCTCCAGGGCAAGGAGCTGAGCTTCAACAACCTGCTGGATGCCGACGGCGCCGCCCGCACGGTGTTCCAGTTCGCCGCTCCGTCCTGCGTCATCGTCAAGCACAACAACCCGTGCGGTGTGGGTCGTGGCCCCCATGTCCTGGAAGCCTTCCTCAAGGCCCAGGCGGGGGATCCCGTCTCCGCCTTCGGAGGCATCGTGGCCTTCAACCGCCCTGTGGGCGTCGAGGTGGCCCAGGCCATGGTCCAGAGCTTCTGGGAAGTGATCCTGGCCCCCTCCTTCTCGCCGGAGGCGCTGGCGGTCTTCGAGGCCAAGAAGCAGCTCCGCCTCCTGAAGACTCCTGAGACGTGGCCCCTCTCGGCCCATGGCCTCGACGTTCGCAGCATCGCCGGTGGCTTCCTTGTGCAGCGGCCCGATGATGCCTTCGCCTCGGTGGATCAGTGGCAGGTGAAGGCCACGGGCCACGGCCCCAAACCCGTGGTGGAGGACCTGATCCTGGCCCAGACCGTGGCCAAGGCCGTGAAGTCCAATTCCATCGTGCTGGTGAAGGATGGCGGCACCGTGGGCATCGGCGCCGGCCAGATGTCCCGGGTGGACTCCGTGGAGATCGCCTGCCGGAAGGCCGGCGACCGCGCCAAGGGTGCCGTCCTCGGCAGCGATGCCTTCTTCCCCTTCCCCGATGGGCTCGAGCTGGCGGCCAAGCACGGCGTCACCACCTTCATCGAGCCCGGCGGCAGCCTCCGCGACAAGGAGGTCATCGAGGCCGCGCAGAGGCTGGGGGTATGGCTGTTCTTCACGGGGATGCGGCACTTCAGGCACTGAAAAGATGAATGAAGCCACGAAGGGCCACGAAGGGCCACGAAGAAAAACAGAAAGAGAGGACCTGCCCTTTGCCGACGAGGTCTATCGGATCGTGGGGGCTGCGATCGAGGTGCATCGGGAGCTGGGTCACGGATTCCTGGAGGCGGTATACCAGGAGGCCTTGGGCCTGGAGATGCGGGCAGCGGGCATTCCGTTCCGGGAACAGGTAGCCATCGAGGTTCACTACAAGGGTCATGTTCTGAACAAGGGTTACGTGTGCGACGTCCTGGCCTTCGGTGAAGTCATCGTGGAGATCAAGGCCATCCCCCACCTCAGTCACCTCGAGACGGCCCAGCTCCTGAACTACCTTCGTGCCACTGGGAAGCCCATCGGCCTCCTCCTCAACTTCGGTTCCAAGGGCAAGCTCGAATGGGAACGCATGATCGGTCCCGCATGCTCTTCTTGATCTTTTCTTCGTGGCCCTTCGTGGCTAACTTTTCTTTCCCCAGGATTCCCCCATGAAAACGTCAGACCTCCGCAAAGCCTTCCTAAACTACTTCGCGGCCAACGGCCACAAGATCGTGCCCTCCAGCCCGGTCATCGGTCCCGCCGACGACCCCACCGTGATGTGGACCAACGCCGGCATGGTTCAGTTCAAGGATGTCTTCGTGGGCAAGGAACGCCGCGACTACAACCGGGCGGTGACGTCCCAGAAGTGCCTGCGGGCGGGGGGCAAGCACAACGACCTGGAG
>CAYZND010000218.1:0-6153 GCA_964479495.1 uncultured Mesoterricola sp. | reverse complement strand
ATCTAGTACGGTCTCGTGGGCTCGGAGATGTGTATAAGAGACAGGTGCAGGTGCGCCTGCTGCGTGTCCTCCAGGAACGCGAGGTCCAGCCCCTCGGAGGGGGAGCTCCCGTGAAGGTGGAGGTGCGCGTCGTCACCGCCACCAACACGGATCTCTGGAAGCGGGTGCAGGAAGGCACCTTCCGGGAGGATCTCTACTACCGCCTGGACGTGGTGCCGATCCAGCTGCCCCCCCTGCGGGCCCGCAAGGAGGAAGTGCCCTTCCTCGCCCAGCACTTCCTCAACCGGAAGGCCCGGGAGCACGGGCTCTACCCCAAGGCCCTGCACCCTTCCGTGGACTCCATGCTGATGGCGCTGCCCTGGCCGGGCAACGTGCGGCAGCTGGAGAACGCCATCGAGCGCGCCATCGTGCTGAGCGGCTCGCGGCCCGTGCTGACGCGGGACGACTTCGCCTTCCTCACGGAGCGGGTGGCCGATGGAGAGGCGATCATGGCTTCCCTGCCGCCGGTCTCGGAAGCGCCCGTCATGCAGGCGGCCTCCGTGCCCATGGATCTTCCGCCGGATGGGCTGGACCTCAACCAGGTGGTGTCCGAGGTGGAGAAGAAGCTCATGCTCCAAAGCCTCCAGATCACCCGCGGCAACAAGAAGCGCGCCGCGGAGCTGCTGGGGCTCAAGCGCACCACGTTCCTGGAGAAGATGAAGCGCCTGGAGCTGGAGGACGCCGTCGAGGAGGAAGAGGGGTAGGAATAGGGGATTTCCTGCCTCGGGTTCCTATACTTGATGTCGCGGAGTGGACATGTTCAAGGCATTCCTGGCGGCCAGCTTCGTGTTCTTGCATGGATCCCTGTGGGCCGAGCGACTGGTGGTGGGCCTGCCGGAACCGGGCCGTGTTCCCTTCTTCTGGCAGGACGAGGCCAGGGGCTTCCAGGGCACCTATGTGGAACTGCTCAACCGGATTGCCACCCTGGCAGGCTTCACGGTGGAGTACCGCATGGTGCCCCAGGCCCGGCTCATTGCCGAGTTCAGTGCCGGGAAGATCGATATCGAACCTGGCATCGCTCCGGCTTGGCGACCCGGGGCGGCGGACCAGGCCAACTCGCGCTACACGACCGCATTCATGAACATGGAGGATGTCCTCATCGTGCCGCAGGGAGCCGCAATTCCTGCCATCGCCGCCACCGAGGACCTCGTGAAGCTGAACGGGCTCCGGGTGGGGCAGGTGCGGGGCTTCTTCGTTCCGCCCGGACTTCAGGTGATCGAGTGCGTGGATGAGCTGACGATCGCGCGCAGGGTCCACGCCAAGCAGTGGGACGCGGGGCTCATGAACGGGGCCGTGGCCCGCTGGTACAAGGCTAAGAACCGCTTCACCTATGAGATCGGGGCGCCCTTCGCCTCGACGCCCGTGGCCTTCCGGGTGCGGGTGGACCACGCACACTGTGTGGCACCCATCAACGGGGCGCTGGAAAAGCTGCGCAAGGGGGGCGAGCTGTCCCGGATCCTCAAGCCGAAGGTGCCTTGAGCCAGGGAGGGATGAGGCGCTTGACGCTGGAGGGCGCGATCGTGGAAGAGAAAGGCGAGCCGATCCTCAGGCGGTTCCGAGCCGGATCTCGCGCCAGACCCGCAGGTAGTGGACCAGCAGGGCCAGCAGGGCGGCGTTCATCACGATGCAGTACCGCGTGCTCAGGATGAACAGAGGATCCAGGGGGCTGTAGGCCATCATCCCTGCCTTGACGAGGCCGATGTGGAAGACAAAGTGGTCGATGAAAGGGATCTGCAATCCCAGGAGGAAGATGGCCACTGCGCCCAGGGGTTTCGGACCCGCATTCCAGACGAGGATCGCGCCAAGGGCGAGAAGTTGTAGCGCAAACAGGAGCAGGAGGACGGGCAGGGGCAGGTGGATCTGCCAAAGCCAGAGGCGGAAGAGGTTGGTGGCGCTGAGGGCGATGCAGGCCACGCCGAGGATCCAGCCCAGCCGAGGCCTTATGGGCCGAAGCCGGACGAAGACCACCACCAGGGCCAGGAACAGCAGGACGGCGGGCAAGCCCCAGTCCTCCCCCAGCCGAGGGAGGAGGATGTCGCGGATCGTGAAGGTTGCGTCGCGGTAGTGCACCACGGGGCCGAAATCCAGCTGCAGGAATCGGGACAGGAAGGTGGCGTACTGGGCGAGTGCGGGCTTGTCCAGTGCGAAATGGTGCTGGTACGACTCGAACAGTCGCGGATCCAGATCGTATTTGGTGAGGTGGATGTAGCGCTGGAAGGACCCGTACGCATAGGTGGCGTAGAGAACCAAGGGGACCAGGGCCAGTCCCAGGGGGGCGAGCCAGCGGCGCAGGAAGGCACGGCGATTTGAAGGAGGCGTCGCGGGAGTCATGGGGAAAGTCTAGCTCGGTGCCCAGGAAAGAATCACAGCGTCGCCGGACGGTCCGCAGGAAGGGGCGAGCGGGCCTGCCGCGGAGGCCGCTCGCGGTCTCGATCCCGTGACCGGGCTGCTACCCTGGTTCCATGCAGACGCTCGACAAGCATGTTCGCTGGATTCTGGAGGTTCCTCAGGCCGTCGAGGACGCGCTGACGGACTGGCTCATGGCGCAAGGCGCCACGGCGATGTACCGTCAGGCGGATCCACCCTGTGCCTTCCTGGCCTATTTCCAGCCCGGCCAGGACATACCGGATCCCGCTGCCCTTGCCCAGTTCGAAGGTGTCAGCCTGCTGCGCCGGGAGGACTTCGACGACGAGGACTGGCTGGCCAAGAGCCGGGAAGGGTTCGGGCCCCTGCTGGTCGGCCGCTCCTTCTACATCCGTCCTTTGTGGGACGAGGCCCCGGTGCCCGGGGGACGGCGTCCGGTGGTGGTGAACCCGGGGCTGGCCTTCGGCACGGGCGGACACGAGACCACGCGGCTCTGCATGGGGCTCCTGGAGGAGCTTGCGGATACGGGCCGGATGCACGGACCGATCCTCGACATCGGCTCGGGTACGGGCATCCTCGCCCTCTCGGCCTGGATGCTCGGTGGGCGCGACATCCTGGCCTTCGACATCGACCCGGACTGCGGTCCGGCCATGGACGACTTCATCGAGCTGAATGCGCTGGAGGTTCAGGGGGAACGTCCCTTCGAGCACTTCGTGGGAACCCTGGACGATCCACGCGTTCAGGGGCCGTACCACGGACTGTTGGCCAACATCCTGCTGGAAACCATCCAGGAGCTGCTGCCCCGCATGGCGGAGATCACTGCATCCGGGGGCTGGCTGGTGGCTTCCGGCATCCTCGCCGAGCGCCAGGACGAGGCCCTGGTGAGTCTCGTCGTTCACGGGTTCAAGCCCCTCAAAGTCGTGCAAGAGGGTGCCTGGATCGCCATCTGGGCGGTGCGGGAGCGCTGATTAGACCCCCGGCAGCGTGAAGCGGAACGTGGTGCCTTGACCCGGCCGGCTCTCGGCGCGGATATCCCCGCCGTGGGCACGCACGATCTCCCGGCAGATGGCCAGTCCCAAGCCCGTGCCTCGGCCCTCGGGCTTGGTGGTGAAGAGGGGCTTGAAGATGAGGGGCAGCACCTCGTCGGGGATGCCCGTGCCGTCATCCTCGAGCGCCACTTCCCAGCGGGAGGGAGCCTCCGCACTCCAGACACGCAGGCGGATGTGGCCACCGGTGGGCAGCGCATCCACCCCGTTGTTCACCAGGTTGAGGAACAGTTGTTCCATCTGCTTGCGGTCCACGAGCAGGAGGCACGGATGGGGGATCTCCGATGCGAAGCGGATGCCGCGCTCCCCCAGGGTGGGGCTCCAGAGCCGCTGGAGATCGTTCACGAGGGTGTCCAAGGATACCGGCTCGCGATGGATGTCGGGACGCCTCGTGGTGGCCAGGAGCTTGCGCACGATGTCGCCGACCCGGGTGATCTGGGTGTGGATGGTGCCGAGCCGCTCGCGGGTTTTGTCCGCCAGCTGCTCCTGGGCCAGGAGCAGCTGAAGGTGGCTGTTCACCAGGTTGAGCGGGGTGCCGACTTCATGGGCAAAGGCCGTGGTGAGCTGGCCGGCGATGGCCAGTCGTTCCTGCTGCGCCAGCTCTTCCCGCAGCACGGCGATGCGCGTGAGGAGGTCTTCCAGGGCTCGGTTCTTGGCCTGGAGTTCCGCCAGTGCTGCATCGATGCGTGTCTGGAGCCCCGCGTTCAAGCTCTGGATCTCCTGGATCAACGCTTCCCGCTCCTGTGCGGCCCTTTCGAGCTGGGCTGCCATCAGGTTGAAGCGCCGGGCGATCTGACCCATCTCATCCTGGCGTTCCACATCCGTCCTGGCCGAGTGGTCGCCGCTTTCGAGGCGGGCCATGGCGGAGCCGATGGCCTTGAGGGGTCGGTTCAGCAGCCACTCCAGAATCAGCCAGAGCAGGAGGAACTCCCCCGCCAGGATGAACGGCAGGAGCCGGTAGGTCCGCTGCAGGCTCTGCTCCCAGACCACATCCCAGCGCTCCATGTCGCAGTAGGTTCGGACAAGGCCGATGACGGGTGCGCCGGGGGCAGGGTTGGGGATGGGCACGAAGACCTCCCAGCCTCGCGACGTTCGGGCGGGGCTGGAAGGAACTGCATCACCCGGCAGGAGCTCGATCAGGCGGGAGGTGGGTTCCTGGTCCGGAGTGTTCATGAAGCGACCCAGGTCCGGAGTCCAGACCACGTCCTCATCCGGCCCTGACGACGTCACCAGCGAGACCTTGGAGCCCGCAGGCGTCGATGCATAGACCTCAGCTTTGAAGACGTCGATCTGGTCGATGCTCTTGTCCGTACCGGCAAAGGACTCGAGGAAGTCCTTCAGCTTGGCCCTGCCGAGGAAGTGCTCGTCCCGGTCACGGATCTCGCCTGCCACGGCGCGGCCCGTCTGGATGGCCAGCTCGCGGGTGTAGTCCAGGATCTCCTGGCGCGAGTTGCTGATGATCGTGTAGGCCACGGCGATCGTGAGCAGGCTCGTGAAGAGGCCCGTGGCCATGAAGAGCTTGGCATGCACGCTCCGGAACCATCGCGCTGCGTGCAGCCACGCCCGCCCCTTCATCGGGCGGCCCCGGGGTCCGCCTCGAGAGCACGCTTCAGGTGGAAAGCGGAGACCTGGTCGCGGTGGCTCTGCCCGAGCACCTGGAAGCGCACGTAGCAAGCATGACGACGCTCAGCGAGGAGGCCGATGAGATCGAGCACCCCGGAAGCCAGGTGAACGCGCTGCCGGAGGGTGAGGTCCCCATGGAGCTCCCGGAGGTGCGCTTCCAGCATGGCGTGATCGTGGTGCTCGCCGAGCGTCGCCTGCATGGACTTCAGGTTCTGGAGGGTGGTCTCCAGGGAGGTCGGGAAGGCCGGTTCCAGGATCTCCAGCGTGTATCGCAGGCGCTTCACATGGATGCGGAGCTGGTGGAGTCCATGGATCTCCTCCTGGTCCAGAAGGGAGGGAATGAGCTGGTCCACGGCGCGGAGGAGGGGCTCCAGGCAGGCCCAGACGGCGTCTTGGAGAGCCCCGCCCGGGGGAGGTTCCGGCAGGGCAGGGCTCGAAAGCAGCGCTGGTAGATCCCTCGGTGCCCCCTTGCCCAAGTTCCGGAACATCGTCTTCCGCGACTTCCTTCGCGTGTGGTCCAGATCTTCCAGCAGGAACTCGAGGGAGGCGCGATGCAGCGCATCCGAAGCTTCCTCCATCAAGCCTTCTAGCAATTCGACGTGGACATCCAGTTCCCGGGTCAGTCCCAGGGCCTTGGTCAGGCGCCGCAGGTGCCGCGCGGGCCGCTTGAGATCCGGAGAGGCTTTTGCATCCATGAGGTCCAGCACCGCTCTCACCCGCCGGGAAGCGATCCCCACCTGGTGAAGGGTTTCGGGATCCTCTTGCCAAGCCTCCGTTCTGCACAGCTGCAGTAGGCGGGTCACCCGCGGTTCGAGGGCGCGGTGGAGGAGCAGGGAGAGGGCAGTGGGAAAGGGCATGGGAGCGCTGGGGTCCATTCTAGATGCGTGCGTGCGAGACCCGGCATCGAAAGCCCGGATCATTCCATTCGATCCCATGGATCGGTAGGCGAACTTTTAGCGTAAACTGGGACTTCGAGGCGAGCATGGATGCCATCCACATCAAGGGCGCAAGAGAGCACAACCTGAAGAACCTGGACATCACCATCCCACGCAACAAGCAAGTGGTGATCACGGGGCTCTCG
>CAYZND010000217.1:0-6166 GCA_964479495.1 uncultured Mesoterricola sp. | reverse complement strand
GATCTAGTACGGTCTCGTGGGCTCGGAGATGTGTATAAGAGACAGCCCCTGATCATCGCGGGCGCCAGCGAGGAGGACACCTCCAAGTACTACCGGATCGACGGCATCATTCCCAAGCTCAAGCCCGACGTCGACTACAAGGTGGACGAGAAGGACCGCCAGGTGATGCTCACCGACGAGGGCATCCGCCACGCGGAGAAGCTCCTGGGCGTCGCCAACCTCTACGATCCCAGCGCCATCGACACCCTGCACGGCCTGAACCAGGCCCTGCTGGCCCACAACCTCTACAAGCGCGATGTCGAATACATGGTCCGCCCCAAGGAGGATGGACGGGGCATGGAGATCGTCATCGTCGACGAGTTCACGGGCCGCATGATGCCCGGCCGCCGCTGGTCCAACGGCCTCCACCAGGCCATCGAGGCCAGGGAGGGCGTGGAGGTCAACGCCGAGAACCAGACGCTCGCCACGGTCACCTTCCAGAACTTCTTCCGCATGTACAAGAAACTGGCGGGCATGACCGGCACCGCCGAGACCGAGGCCCGGGAGCTGCTCCAGATCTACAAGCTGGAAGTCGTGATCGTGCCCACCAACATGCCCATGGTCCGCAAGGACTTCGCGGACGTGGTCTTCGCCACCAAGAAGGGCAAGGTCAAGGCCATCGTGGAGGAGATCAAGGAGCTGAACGAGAAGGGGCAGCCCATCCTCGTGGGTACCGCCAGCATCGAGTCCAGCGAGTTCCTCAGCGAGGAGCTCAAGAAGGCCAAGATCAAGCATGTGGTCCTGAACGCCAAGCACCACGAGAAGGAAGCCGAGATCATCGCCCAGGCGGGCCGCAAGGGGGCTGTCACCATCGCCACCAACATGGCCGGCCGCGGCACGGACATCATCCTGGGCGGCAACCCCGAGGGATTGGCCAAGCTCGAAGCCAAGAAGCGCAACATCGCCCTCTACGACGAGGACGGCCGCAACACCAAGGAGTTCGACGCCCTGGTCTCCGAGATGGAGAAGCAGACCTCCGCCGAGCACGTGGAGGTCGTGGACGTGGGCGGCCTGCACATCCTGGGCACGGAACGGCACGAGAGCCGCCGCATCGACAACCAGCTCCGCGGCCGCTCCGGCCGCCAGGGCGACCCCGGCTCCAGCCGCTTCTTCCTCAGCCTGGACGACGACCTGATGCGCATCTTCGGCGGCGAGCGCATCAAGGGCATGATGACCACCCTGGGCATGAATGACGACGAGCCCATCGAGGCCGGCATGGTCACCCGGGCCATCGAACGGAGCCAGAAGCGGGTGGAGACCCACCACTTCGAGATCCGCAAGCACCTGCTCGAGTACGACGATGTCATGAACAAGCAGCGCATCTTCTTCTACGGGCTGCGCACGGAGATCCTCAAGGGCAACACCAAGGAATACGTTCTGCGCATCGCCGGAGAGATCGTCGAAGGGCTGGTCACGGACTACTTCCCCGAGAAGGGCGTCAAGGACGTGGAAGGCTTCAAGGAGCGCTTCGAGCAGCTCTTCGCCCTGTCGAGCATCGATGCCGAGGCTTTCGCCTCCATGCCCCAGCCCCAGGCCATCGAGAGCCTCACGAAGCTGGTGCAGGACACCTACACGGAGAAGGAATCCCGCCTGGGCAACCACGAGATCCTCCGCTGGCACGAACGGGTCGCCATCCTGCAGATCATCGACTCCGCGTGGAAGCGCCACCTGCTGGTCATGGACCACCTGAAGGAGGCCATCGGCTTCCGCGGATACGGCCAGAAGGATCCCCTCGTCGAGTACAAGAAGGAGTCCTACGAATACTTCGAGAACATGCGCTTCGGCTACGAGGACGAGATCATCAGCTACCTCTTCCGCGTGGAGCCCCAGCCGGCCTACATCCCCGACGAGGATCTCTTCCGCGAGCCCGCGGATGTCCATGAGCTGGGTCCCGACGAGCAGGGCGTCCTGGTGGAATCCGGCGGCGATGAAGGCGGCCCCATCCGCCGCGTGCACCGCTTCAACGCTGGCGGCCTGGGCGACGAGGACTAGATGGAACTGGTGATCGTCACGGGGATGTCGGGTGCCGGCCGCCGGTCGGTGCTCAGCGCCCTGGAGGATGCCGGCTGCACCGCCATCGACAACGTGCCCGCCCGGCTGCTGGAGCCGCTCCTGGAGCTGGAAGCCAAGCTCAATGCGGTCCGCCCCCGGCTGGCCGTGGGCATGGACAACCGCCACCCCGAGTTCGCGACGGAGTTCGGCCCCCTGGTGGAGCGCCTGACGGACACCAGCCTGCCGGTCTATGTCGTGTTCGTGGAAGCGGAAGATGACGTGCTCATCCGGAGGTTCTCCGAGAGCCGCCGTCCCCACTTCCTCGCCGGGGAGACCGCCAACGTGGCCGAGGCCATCGAGCGCGAGAAGCAGATGCTCGCCCCCGTCCGCAAACTGGCCAGCTCCATCATCAACACGAGCCACCTGACCCTCTCCCAGCTGCGCCGGAAGGTCCAGGAGCTGCTGCCGGAGCTGCCGGTCCAGGGCACCACCCTCCGCCTGGTGAGCTTCGGCTTCAAGTTCGGGCTCCCCGAGGACGCTGACATGGTGCTGGATGCCCGGTTCCTGCCCAACCCGCACTATGTCAACGAGCTGCGGCCCCTCTCCGGGAAGGACCAGCCCGTCCGCGAGTTCCTCATGAAGTCGGACGCCTTCGGCACCTTCCTGGCCATGGTGGAGAACTGGATCCAGTGGAGTTGGCCCCTGATCCAGCAGGAGAGCCGCGCCTACCACACCGTCGCCATCGGCTGCACCGGCGGCCAGCACCGCTCCGTGGCCCTGGTGGAGCTGCTGGCCCAGCGCCTCCGCCGCGACATTCCCAAGCTCATCGTGCAGCACCGCGAGTTGAAGGATTAGGAACCGTTACGAACCCACCAGTGCTTTCCTGGTCAGCTTGTTACGGCTCCTTATGTCGCGAGCGACCTCGAATCGACCAGGTTCATTTCTCTAAAGCGACTGTGTTGCCGAATTGTGATCAAACCGTAAAGAACCGCACTGGCCTTGCGGGGCAAGGCTGAATACACTCGATTCTGTATGCAAGAAATCCAGAGGGGATTTCTCTAAACGAAAAGGCGAAAGGACGAAACATCATGCTCGAATTCCAGAAACGAGTGCTGTTCATGGGCTACGGGGCGGTCGCCCAGTGCACCTTGCCCATCCTGATGAAACTTGTGAAGGTTTCACCCCAGAACATCACGGTGCTGGACTTCGAAGACCGGAGCGGCCTCCTGACGGAATACACCGCCCAGGGCGTCAACTGGGTCCAGGTCCGCGTCACCGAAGAGAACATGGAGACCCTGCTGGGCAAGTACGTGGGCCCCGGCGATCTGCTCATCGACCTGGCCTGGAACATCGATGCCTGCGAGCTCCTGCAGTGGTGCCATGACCGCGGCGTGCTCTACATCAACACCTCCACCGAGGTGTGGGATCCCTACACCGGCGCCGAGACCAAGCACCCCACCGAGATGACCCTCTACTGGCGCCACATGAACGTGCGCCGCATGATCGCCGGCTGGAAGACCCCCGGCCCCACGGCCGTGATGGAGCACGGCGCCAACCCCGGCCTCATCTCCCACTGGACCAAGAAGGGCCTGCTGGACATCGCCGCGAAGATGCTCATCGACGGCCTGGCCAAGGGCGCGGACGCGGAGCTGATCCAGTCCTTCGCCAAGGAACGCGCCTTCAACAAGCTCGCCCAGAAGATGGGTGTGAAGGTCATCCACTGCAGCGAGCGGGACACCCAGATCAGCGAGATCCCCAAGCGGGTGGACGAGTTCGTGAACACCTGGAGCATCGAGGGCTTCCGCGAGGAAGGCGTCGCCACCGCCGAGATGGGCTGGGGCACCCACGAGAAGAAGCTGCCCGCCAACGCCTTCGAGCACGCAGATGGCCCCAGGAACCAGATCTGCCTGGCCCGCATGGGCATGAACACCCGCGTGCGGACCTGGGTCCCCAACTACTCCCTCCAGGGCATGGTGGTCCGCCATGGCGAGGCCTTCACCCTCTCCGACAAGCTCACGGTCTGGGAGAACGGCCAGGCCGTCTACCGCCCCACCGTGCACTACGCCTACTGCCCCTGCGACAACGCCATCAGCTCGCTCCACGAGCTGCGCGGCTACGACTACCAGCTGCAGCCCAACCTGCGCATCATGACGGACGAGATCACCACCGGCTCCGACATCCTGGGCTCCCTCATCATGGGCCACCCCTACCAGTCCTGGTGGACCGGCAGCGACCTGAGCATCGAGGAATCCCGGCGCCTGGTGCCCCACCAGAACGCCACCACCATGCAGGTGGCCATCTCCGTGGTCGCGGCCAGCATGTGGATGATCGAGAACCCCGAGAAGGGCGTCGTCGTCCCCGAGGACCTGCCCCACGACTACGTCCTGCCCATCGCCGAACCCTGGCTGGGCAAGAACATCTCCATGCCGTCCGACTGGACGCCCCTCAAGGGCCGCCACCAGCAGTTCCAGGGCCACAGCAAGCCCGACTTCGACCTGTCCGACCCCTGGCAGTTCCAGAACTTCCTCATCACCGACCTCGGTGACTGACCACCCCTAACCTCACCGCGGAGGCGCGGAACGACCGAGGGCGCAGAGCGAACACAATCCCCACTGCGCCCTCTTCCTTTCCCAACCCTTACCCACCTGAAAGGGCTGACGTGATCACCAAGACCCACCTCAAGCAACTGGCCAAGGAACACGGTACGCCGTTGTTCGTCATCGATCACGACCAGCTACGCAAGAACCTGGCGGAGTTCAACAAGTGGTTGCCCAAGGTGCAGCCCTACTACGCCGTGAAGGCCAACTCCCACCCGGAAATCGTGAAGACCCTCTACAAGGCGGGAGCCAGCTTCGACGTGGCCTCCCTGCCCGAGTTCATGCTGGTCTACGAGAACATCAAGCACCTGCCAGCCAAGGAGCGCCAGGACTTCATCTGGGACAAGATCATCTACGCCCACCCCATCAAGGCCAACGAGACCTTGAAGGAGCTGAACCAGTACAAGCCCCTGGTCACCTACGACAACTTCGAGGAGATCAAGAAGGTCAAGAAGTATGCCCCCGATTGCGGCATGCTGCTGCGCCTGCGGGTGCCCAACACCGGCGCGGTGGTGGAGCTGTCCTCCAAGTTCGGCGCCGAGCCGGGCGAGGCCGTGGACCTCATCGAGGCCTCCGAGAAGGCGGGCATCACCGTGGAGGGCCTCAGCTTCCATGTGGGCAGCCAGACCACCAACTTCCAGAACTATGTCCAGGCCCTGGAAATGGCCGCCGGCATCTTCAAGGAGGCCAAGCTGCGCGGCTTCACCAAGATGAACCAGCTGGACATCGGCGGCGGCTTCCCCGCCCCCTATGACGCCAACGTGCAGCCCCTGAAGGAGCTGGCCAAGATCCTCAACCACGAGATCAACCGCCTCTTCCCCAAGGACGTGGCCATCCTGGCCGAGCCCGGCCGCTACATGGTGGCCACCGCCTGCACCTCCATCGCCGAAGTGATCGGCAAGGGCCACCGGGACGGCAAGCGCTGCTACTACCTCAACGACGGCCTCTACCACACCTATTCCGGCGTGCTCTTCGACCACTGCCACTACCCGGTCAAGGCCTTCAAGAGCGGTCCCACGGAGATCTGCTCCGTCTTCGGCCCCACGTGCGATGCCCTGGACACCATCTCCATGACCGAGGAGCTGCCCGACCTGAACCTGGGCGACCTGGTCTACAGCGAGAACATGGGCGCCTACACCCACGCCTCCAGCACGTACTTCAACGGCTTCCCGCCCGCGAAGGTCGTTCACGTCAACCTGTAGACTTCAACGCCTCGGCCGGCCCGCGACGGAACGACCGCGTTCCTGCGCGGGCCGAGGTGTTGATGGACCCGACAAGCCTTCCTGAGGTTGGCTAGGTGTCGTTGCCAACGAGGTTGTTCAGCCTAGAGACCGGGGGCTGACCACCCAGAGCTGAGTGGGGTCTGTGGTGATTGTAGTAGTGGAGCCAGGTAATGAGGGCCTGGTTCCGCTGTTCTGAACTCTGCCATGCGGGACCGTAGGCCCATTCCCGCAGGGCGGTCTGAATCAAGCGTTCAGCCTTACCGTTGGTCCTCGGGCGGTAGGGCCGAGTGCGGCTGTGCTTGAGGCCGAAGGCTT
>CAYZND010000216.1:4760-6216 GCA_964479495.1 uncultured Mesoterricola sp. | reverse complement strand
TCAACATCTTCCTGGCGGTCTTCTTCTCCACCCTGGCCTTCGCCTGCGTGAACCACTTCTTCTTCATCGGCTACCTGATCTCCATCGCCATCGTCGGGCTCTTCCAGTCCATCTTCATGGCGAACGCGGGCGGTGCCTGGGACAACGCCAAGAAGCTGGTGGAGACGGAACTGGACATGAAGGGGACGGAGCTCCATGCCGCCACCGTCGTGGGTGACACCGTGGGCGACCCGTTCAAGGACACCTCCTCGGTGGCCATGAATCCCATCATCAAGTTCACCAGCCTCTTCGGTCTCCTGGCGGTAGAGTTGGCCATCACGCTGAACCCCGCATGGAGCCGCTCCGTGGCCGGGATCTTCTTCCTGATCTCCCTTGTCTTCATGTGGCGGTCGTTCTACTGCATGCGGATCCCTGTGGTCGAAGAGGCCTCGGAGATCGGGACCCACAAGGCCCGTGTGCCCCATCCGGCCCACCACGTGGACGAATCGGATTTCGAGGAGTTGGACGAGAACCTGGTGTAGGGGAGAAGCGCCCGGAAACGGGCGCTTCCGCTTACGGCGTCTCGTTGGCCTTGGTCCTGCTGGAGGCCATGAGGATCTGGGCCGCCAACAGCAGCATGCCCAAGTCCCGGAGGATGGCCCACTTCATGTCCACAAGCCGCTCCTCCTCGGTCCGGGCAACCGTGGCGTTCCCGAAGCAGCCGCAGTCCACGGGGTTCCTCCGGGCGAGGTTGATGGAAAGGGCCAGCGTGAAGGCCAGCAGCAGCAGCGAGATCCAGCCCGCCGCCGCCCGGGTCCAGACGCCCAGGCAGAGGGCCAAGCCGCAGGCGAGTTCGAGCCAGGGAAGCACCAGGGCCGCGGGATGGATGCTCCAGGCGGGGGCGAGATGGTAGAGCCAGATCGCCTTTGCGAACTCAGGCGGGTCCGCGATCTTGGAAACGGCAGCGAGGACGAACACCAGTCCCAAGGCGAAGGAGGTTCGCGTCGTGAGCCAGGGGTGAAGGAGCCAGCGTTTCACGGCCTACTCCCGCGAGAGATGGGATGCCCGCGCTTCACCCAGTCCGAGTAGCCGTCCCGGTAGATGAGGAGATTCCGGTAGCCGAGGGCCGTAAGCTTGGAAGCCAGGATGTGAGAGTCCTCGCACGCGCCACCGCTGCAGTAGATCACCAGCGGCGCAGTGGTCGAAGGCTTCGCGGCCGCCTCGAACTCGGTGATCTGGGCCTCCATATCCGATTCCCAGACGGAGACGTTCCAGGCCCCCGCCACATGGCCTTCCGTGAACAGGGCACTGCGGCGGGCATCCAGGAAGGGGGTCCGCGCCTCGAACAGGCCCCAGGCATCTTCGGGCTGGACTTCCCGGATGGGCTGAGTGGGATCCGCCGCGAAGTAATGGCTCTTCGTCGGGCGGGCCGGCGCGGTGGGCTTGGCGACGGGAACCGATGGCGGAGCCGACTTCG
>CAYZND010000216.1:0-4750 GCA_964479495.1 uncultured Mesoterricola sp. | reverse complement strand
TTCGTTTCGGGTGCCTTTGGGGTTGGCGCCGGGTCTGGCGTCGGAGAGGGCACCGGGATGGCCCGAGGCGGAACGGGCTCCACGGCGACAGGCCGGCCCCACCAGACCAGCTGGCGGGAGGGAGACGCCAGGGCATTGGACACCAGGGCGCAGACGACGGCCACGCCCAGGAGGGCCGCGGCTTGGAACGTCGGAGAGGAAGCCAGGCGCATCCTGATAGTGTCCGTCAAACGGGGTGGAGTGGACCACCTATCCTTGCACGGGCTTGCCCATGAGGGCATTCACGGGCTCGATGCCCGCGATGGTGCCCTCCTGCACGGCCTTCAGGACGGCACCGCCACCCGTGAAGATGTAGTACTTCGGATTGTCGATGGCCACGATGTAGAGGCCCGGCAGAAGGCGTTTGAGCTCCTGCATGGTGTCGCCGCCGCCATAGAGCTTGATGGCCCCGAGGTTCTCGTCGATGAGCTGGTCCATGGCGATGGTGCCGTCGTTGAAGTGGGGCGTGAAGCCCATGACGGCGTTCACGAAGATGGTCTTGGCGCCATGGAACACCTCGAGGACATGGGGATCGGAGAAGGACTCCTTGGCCACGTCCAGCACATAGTTGAGCTGGGTGCCCGGCTTCAGGTCCCTCAGGGCGTGGGTGCGGTGCTGGCCCTCGAACTTGCCGTCCATGGTGTCGGACTCGACGATGTAGGGCAGCTCCACCAGCTTGCCGGGGTACTGGGCAGCGAATTCCACGAACTTCCGGGCGTGCACCATGTCCTCTTCCGCGATGCCCTTGATCTGGAAGCCGTACTTGGCGCAGAGGTAGGCGTTGTAGATGACACCGCCCAGCACCAGGGAGTCGGACTTCTTGAGCAGCGTGTAGAGGGAGTCGATCTTGGTGTCGAACTTGGAGCCCGCCACCACGGAAACCAGCGGGGCTTGTGGGTTGTAGATGCGGTCCAAGTTCAGCAGCTCCTTCTGCATGAGGAAGCCCGCGTACGAGGGCAGGTACTTGTTCACGCGCACGGTGGAGGCATGGGGCTGCCAGGAGCCGAAGGCGTCGTTCACGAAGATGTCCGCGAGCCCGGCGAGCTGGTTGGCGAAGCGCTCCGCGGCCTCGCCCTTGGACTCCTCCCCTTGGAACCAGCGCGTGTTGGGCAGGTAGATGCCATCGATCCGGTCCTCCTTCAGGTCCCGGATCAGGTGGTTGATGGAGGTCTCGATGCCGCGGATGCCCTTGGTGCCGTCCGGCACGAACTCGGGCACCTTGAGTGTGATGTGCAGCTTGGCCTGCAGGTAGTCCACGATGGGCTGCACGGAGGTGTCGTCACCGATGTGGATCTCGCCGGACTTCTTGTCGTAGGGGCGCCCCACGTGGGTCATGAGGATGATCTTCCCGCCCTTGGCGTTGATGTGGTACAGGGTGCCGATGGTGGCGTCGATGCGGTAGGGGTCGTGGATGAGACCCTTCTTCACCACGTTGTGGTCCACGCGGACCAGGACCACCTTGCCTCTCAGGTTCGCGTTCTGGATGAGCTGGATGCTGGTGTTCTGGAGCATGGTTCCTCTCCTTTGGTTGGGCCCTGGGCTCGGGAGGGTGATGGTCGGAACATCCTAACTCCGATTTATAGTGGAAGAGCAACTCTTGAGGGGGCGTGATGAGGGCTTGGAAAGGATCGATCTGTCTGGCGGCGGTCGTGCTGTCTGCGGGGGGCTCGAGCCAGGCGGACGCCTCCCAGGAGGACCTGCTGTCGGCTTTCGCCCGGGATGTGGCTTCCTTCGGTGTCGCGCGCGAGGGGTTGAAGCGTGCCGCGGACTTTGCGCGATCCCGCCCCGAGATCCTCAAGCCAGATCCGGGCCAGCCGCTGCTGTCCCGCGAGAAGAAGCTGATCCTCTGGAATACCTGGAGCAACATCCTGGCCGCCCAGGCGGCGCTGGACGCGATCCGGCGGGAGTGGCACGAGCGCACCCTTGCGAAGGGGCGCCATGAGCGGGACCTGGCCTTCTCCATCAACCATGCCGCATTCCTGGCGGGCTACCGGTTCGGTCTGGAACTCATCGCTCTGACCGATGCCAACCCCAGCCTGGATACGATCCTCAACGAGCCCGTGCCGGAACTGGGACTTCCAAAGGGCACCTTCGACCGCTACAAGGCCCGCTACCTCAACACGGCGCTGGCCACCGAGTTCAGCGCCCTTCGGGTCCTCGACCGGATGGTCGTCCGCACAAGCCCGGTCCTGAAGACGGCGATCTCGGAAGACACCGCCTACATCTGGAACATGGGCAAGGGTGTCGGTCCGGTCCTGACCGCCAAGGAGGCCCTGGCCACGGTGAAGAAGATCGGGTTCTCCGCCTGGTTCCCCGTCCAGAAGAACGTCTCCGAGTGGATGGGCGACACGAAGGTGCGCCGTCGGAATGCGCACCTGATCAGCGAGGAGCAGATGACCCAGGCCAGATCACGGCTGCAGCCGGGCGATATCCTCTTCGAGCGGCACGAGTGGTACCTGTCCAATGTGGGGCTGCCGGGATTCTGGACCCACGCCGCCTTCTACGTGGGCACCCCCGAGGAACGGCGGGCGCTCTTCGACGAGCCCCAGGTGCGCGCTTGGGTGCGGAGCCAGGGGGCGGCGGACGGGGACGTGGAGACGCTCCTCAAGACCCGCTACCCGAAGGCCTATGCGACGTCCCTGACCTCCCAGGAACAAGGGCATGCCCCGCGCATCCTGGAGGCCATTTCCGAAGGGGTCGCCTTCACGACCCTGGAGCGCACCGGCGCATCCGATTCCCTGGCGGTCATCCGCCCCCGCCTCGCTCCACGTGAGAAGGCCCAGGCCATCGTGCGGGCCTTCCACTACAGCGGGCGCCCGTACGACTTCAACTTCGACTTCGCCACCGATGCGAGCCTCGTCTGCTCCGAGCTCATCTACAAGGCCTACGAGCCGGGAGAGGGCATGGAGGGCCTGCATTTCCCTCTGACGGAAGTGGTGGGCCGGAAGGTCAGCACACCGAACGACATGGTGCGTCAGTTCGACGAGCAGGCAGGTACGGCCGCCGCACAGGCGGACTTCGTGCTGTTCCTGGACGGGTTCGAGAAGGAGCGGCGGGCCGTGGAATCCACCCAGGAACAGATGCGCTCCAGCTGGAAGCGTCCCAACTGGCACATCCTCATCCAGGCGCCACCCCAGGAAGCCGTCTCCAGCGCGCCCGGAGTTCCCTCCCAACCCTGATCAGCCCAGGCTGACCTTCCGCCGGGAGCCGGCGGGGGGGCGCTCCAGTTCCCGGAGGGCCCTGCGCCAGGCCGGGAGGTCCAGGTGCGTCCCGATGACGACGGCCATCCGGGGCGCCAGCTCGCCACTGGAAAGGGGGGGAAGGGGCATGATCTCCACACGCCCATCAGCCACCTGGAAGGCCCAGCGGTCCGAGCCATCGTTGCGGGGCGCCCACCCCGCAAAGGAGGCCACCCCCTTGGCCCGGAGCAGCTCCCCTTGGTCGGGGCGCCGCTGGAACAGGGCCTCGAGTGCCACGGGATCCACCGGATGGTCCCAGTGGAGGGCGGTGGAGCGGGCTTCGGCAAAGCTGTGGCCCGGGAGTCGCTGGTGCCCTTCCGGGAGCGGCTTCAGGTCACCGGACCAAGGCTCAGGGCTGCCGGCCGCCGGCTCCCCCAGGCGCGTGTGGACGAGGGCCGCGTCGGGGAAGGAGGACCGGAGCTGTCCCTCCCAGGCGATGGCCAGGCTGGGGTCCAGGTCGGCCTTGCTGATGTAGACGAGGCTGGCGAGGGCGGCCTGGTGGCGCAACAGCGGCCGCTGGGCCAGGTGGTCCAGGGGCGTGAGGCAGGAGATCACCGAGAGGCATCCCGCCAGACGCAGCCTGCCTTCCAGGGGCGCCTCCGCTTCCAGGTCCATCAGATCCGTGGGATCGGCCAGCCCCGTGGTCTCGAGGACCACCCGTTCCGGGCGCCGCTCCGGTGGCAGGTCGCACCAGGCCGCCAGGGCGGCCACCACGTCGCTGCGCAGGCTGCAGCAGACGCACCCGTTCACCAGGTTGGCGATGCCTGCCAGCTCGGGGCGCTCCGCATCCACCAGGGCGCCATCCACGCTCACGGTGCCGAACTCGTTGATCAGCACCGCCACCTTGCGGCCTTCCGCGATCTCGCGCTTCAGCAACCGGTTCACCACCGTGGTCTTCCCGGATCCCAGGGGGCCGGTGACGATGAGGACGTCGAGCGGGCAGTCAGTCATGCTTCGATGGTATCCGCTAGATGCCTTTCGGCCGGCCTTGTGGGAGGCTGGAGGCATGAGATGGGAGGATGCCAGCTACCTGGGAGCCGTCGCCCTGGCGGGTGGGGTGGCCCGTTCCGTGTGCCGGGGGCTTCCGACGGGTTGGAGGCTGCGCTTGGAGGCCGCACCAGCGGAGGACCTCGAACCAGGATGGATCTGGCTCCATGCCGTCAGCGTGGGGGAGCTCATCCTGGCGGAAGGTGTGCTCGGGTGGCTGCGGGATCAGGGCTACCGGGTCCATGTGACCACCGGCACGCCGGCGGGGCTGGAGCTGCTGCGCAAGCGCCTTCCGGGATGGGATCGGGGACTCTTGCGCGTCACCGGCGGTGCGTTTCCCCTGGACGATCCGCAGGGCCTTGGGCCGTTCCTGCGCCAGAAGCCCGGCGCCTTCCTCGCCCTGGAAACCGAACTGTGGCCCAACCTCATCCGGCAGCTTCAGGAACGCGGCATCCCAGATAAAACAACAGACTGATGAGCAGACG
>CAYZND010000215.1:0-6240 GCA_964479495.1 uncultured Mesoterricola sp. | reverse complement strand
TCAGGAGGCCCGTGCCGCAGCCGAAGTCCAGGACCGCCATGGCGGGCGAAAGCGTGATTTCCCGGACGATGGCCTCGGCCACCCCCTTGGCAAGGCTGACCCTCCGGGGATTCTCGTCCCAGGTGGCCGCTTCCTGGTCGAACCGCTGGGTCTGCGTCATGGGAGCTCCCGTTCTGGCCAGTAGGATGCCACCGATCGGCGCAAGAATCGGGTCGCCCGGCGGGACCTAACGCTCGATCATGCCTGTGGGACATGCTCCCAGGAGATGCCGATGACCCGTGTGTTCGCCCCCGGCTGTGCCCTTCTTCTGCACAAGCCAGCGCTTGCGGAGCGCTTGAAACAGTACCTGAAGCTGAGGGAGCACTTGACCTGCTGCCACCACGAGCCCGGGCTGCCCCCGGGAACCATCGTGATCAACGTCTGCCCCGGCTGCGATCGACGCTACCGGGAGTCATACGAGGGGATCTCCACGGTCTCGCTCTGGGAGGTGCTCGCGGAGGACACCTCCTTCCCCTTCCCCGATCATGGGGGCCGGTCCATGGCCATCCAGGACGCCTGCCCCACCCGTACCGAACCGCGCGTGCATCGGGCGGTCCGCACCTTGATCGAGCGCATGAACATCCGGCTCGTGGAGCCGGAGGCCACCCGGGAACAGGCGGTGTGTTGCGGGGACAGCGGCTACGGCACCGTTCCCGTGGCCCAGGTCCAAGCCGCCATGCGGAAGCGGGCCAAGGCCATGCCCTGCGCCGACGTGATCGTGTACTGCGTCTCCTGCGTGAAGGCCATGCACCACGGCGGCAAGCGGCCCCGCCACCTCGTGGATCTGCTGTTCGGCGAGAACACCCCCATCGGCACCTTCGAGCCGGAGGCCTGGCACACGCAGCTCGAAGCCTTCATCGAGGCCCACTGACATGAATCGCAGCGACTACAGCCGCATCGAAGCGGCAATCCGGTACCTGGAGTCCCACGCCCAGGAGCAGCCCAGCCTCGGTGTGCTGGCCCGTCACATCGGGCTCAGCGAGTTCCACTTCCAGCGGCTCTTCCGGCGTTGGGCGGGGGTCACCCCCAAGGACTTCCTCCAGTGCCTCACCCTGAGCCCTGCCAAAGCCCTGCTCGCCCAGTCGGCCAGCCTCCTGGAGACGAGCCAGGCGCTTGGCTTGTCCGGTCCCGGGCGGCTGCATGACCTGTTCCTCACCCTGGAGTCCATGACGCCGGGGGACTACAAACGTGGAGGACTTGGGCTGACGATCCGCTGGGGGGTGCATGGCACCCCCTTCGGTGAGGCGATCCTGGCGGCCACCGAGCGGGGGCTGTGCGCGCTCAGCTTCCTGGGGGAAGCGGGTGTGCCTGAAGCCCTGGCGGAGTGGCGGCACCGATGGCCGGAGGCGGAGCTGAGGCAGGATCCTTCCCGGACGGCTCCCATGGCATGTGCCATAGCCACCCGCATGAAGGGCGAGACCAGCCAACCGCTCTCCCTGCTGCTGATGGGGACCGAGTTCCAGGTCACGGTGTGGAAGGCGCTCCTGGCCATCCCCGAGGGGCAGGTGATCTCCTACCAGGGGCTCGCGCGGCTGGCGGGTTCCCCGGGCGCCTCCCGGGCCGTGGGTTCGGCCTTGGCCTTGAATCCCATCGGATATCTGATTCCTTGCCACCGGGTCATCCGGACCACAGGTGCCGTGGGGGAATACCACTGGGGAAGCGACCGCAAGCGTGCTCTGCTGGGCGTGGAGGGGGCCCGTCACGTGGACATGCTGTCCGCCGCACACGGCTGAAGTTCACGTTCAATTCATCAAATTCGACAGACCGGCCGATAGGTAGGGTTTCAGGGGAGGGCTGGAGCCCGATGGCCGATGGAATGCGGTATGGACCTGCGCCTTCCCGCCGGGGAAGCGAAACCGGCTTTCAGCCTCCTTCGATCCCACGCGGCCTGATCCAGTTCCTGGGCCAGGCCCCCTCGGAACAGGTTGCGTGCGAGCGTGTGCTGGAAGAGCTCCAGGCCCTGCTGGGACTCCCCTGTGTGGCACTGCTCCGGCGGCTGGCCTCGGGAGCCTCGAAGCTGGTGGTTGGCCTGGGACTCCCGGAGGCCGCCTCCCGCCAAGCCCTGGAGCGGCTCTTTTCCTGGCCCACACCGGAAGGCGACGCCATCCACTTCGTGCCCACCCTGGAAGAGGAAGGGCCTTTCTGGAGGGTCTTCATCCGCCACGGGGTGCGATCCCTGACCCTCTTCCGGCTGGACCCGGAGCGGACCCTCATCCTTGGGCATCGCTGGAACGCCCCGTTGGAACCGCCACAACTGGAATTCGTGCTGAGCCTTTCGGGATTGCTATCGCTTGCCTTGCAGCGATTTGCAGCTCAATCCTCCACCGGTTTGCGGTTGCCTTCCAACGCATCCCACGAGACGTGGTTCAAGGTGTTCGACCTGAGCCCCGATGCCATCGACCTGACGCGCCTGGAGGACGGGGTCTCCCTCAACTGCAACCTCAGCTACCTGAAGCAGTCGGGCTTCACCCGGGAGGAGTTCATCGGGCACTGCACCCTTCCAGGCGACCTGGGGGTCTGGGTGCGCAAGGAGGATCGCGCCAGGCACGTGGCCGAGCTGAAGGCGCACGGCAAGGTCTTCGACTTCGAGGCCCCCCTCCGGCGCAAGGACGGGAGCGTCTACGTTGGGCTCATCTCTTCGGCGCTCTTGGAAGTGGACGGCCAGCCCTGCAACCTGAGCTTCACCCGGGATTTCACTGAGCGCAAGCGGGCCGAGGAGGCGCTCCAGGAGGGCACCCAGCGCCTGGAGCTGGCCTTGGCCTCAGGCAGCCTCGGCATCTGGGACCGAAATCTGCGAGTGGGCACCACCCTCTGGGATGACCGCATGTTCGAGCTCTACGGCTTGGACAAGGCCCGGTTCAAGCCGGATTTCGAGACCTGGCTGCGGCAGGTTGTCCATCCCGAAGACGCAGCCGAGGTTCGTCAGATCATCCGGGCTGCGGAAGTCGGAGAGCGACCCTACGATCTCAAGTTCAGGATCGTCCGGCCCGACGGGACGGTCCGCCACATCAAGTCCAACGGTGTCGTGATCAAGGGCGAGGATGGCCGGGCCGCGAGGGTCATCGGCATCAATCGAGATCGCACGGACCAGGTGGAGGGGGAGGCCGAGCGGCGGCGCCTCCAGGCGGAACTGCACCACATGGAGAAGCTGGAGAGCATCGGCAGCCTGGCGGGCGGCGTGGCTCATGACATGAACAACGTGCTGGCAGCCATCCTGGTATCCGCCGAGATGCTCCGTGACAGATGCCCGGAGGGGGATCCCACCGGCAAGTCCCTGGACGTGATCCTTCACGCAGGCCGTCGAGGCCGCGACCTTGTGAAGGCGCTCACGGACTTCGCCCGCAAGGGCCTGGGGGAGACCTCCACCTTCGACCTCAACGAGGTGGTCCGCAAGGAGGTGCAGCTGCTCCGGCAGACGACCCTCAAGAAGGTCCAGGTGAGCATGGACCTGGACCCGCACATCCCGGCGATCTGCGGGGTGGCCTCGGATCTGGGCAGCGCCATCATGAACCTCAGCGTCAATGCGGTGGACGCCATGCCCGATGGGGGCACGCTCACCTTCCGGTCCATGGCCTTGCCCGATGGGTGGATCGAGCTGTCCGTGACGGATACCGGCCAAGGAATGCCTCCGGAAGTCCTGGCCCGCGCCATGGAACCGTTCTTCACCACCAAGCCCGTCGGAAAGGGGACGGGCCTCGGGTTGTCGCGGGTCTATGGCACGGTCCGGGCCCATGGCGGCACCCTCGATATCTGGAGCGAAGCCGGCCAGGGCACCTCGGTCATCCTGCGCCTGCCGACGGGACAGGAGCCGGCCGCGAAGCATCCCGTGCCCCACGCCGAGGACCGGGAGGATTCCACGGCCTCGATGCGGATCCTGCTGGTGGACGACGAGGGGATCATCCTGGAGACGGTCCCGGACATGCTGGCGGTCCTGGGGCACACCGTGGAGACGGCCTCCCTGGGCGAGCTGGCCCTGCAGCGTCTGCATGCCGATCCGGATTTCAACGTCGTGATCCTGGACCACAACATGCCCGGCTTGACCGGAGCCGAGACCCTCGTCCACCTGCGCCGGATGGCCCCCACCCTGCCCGTGGTCCTCTCCACGGGCTTCATGGACACGGACACCGAAGACCTGCTGGCCCGAATCCCGCACGTCTGGACCCTGAAGAAGCCCTACAGCATGAGGGAGATCCAGCGTGTGCTGACCGAGATCTCCCAGGCTGGCTCCGGGGCTTCCTGAGCCGGGGTCAGTGGGCCTGCTGCAGGTGATCCAGCGGCAGGGCCGGAACCGCCTTGCCGTGGCGCCGGAACCGGAGGGGCTGCCCTCGAAGTGAAGGGACCATCCGAAGGTGGTCCCGCTTGGACCCGTCTTCAGTTCGTTTCCTTCGTCACGAAGCTGCCGCCCCAGATGGCCTGGGCGTCCCACTGGGAGAAGGCTTGGGCGAAGGTGGCCATGTCCTTCTCGGAGATTCGTCCCACGGGGGTGACGAAGTAGACCACCGTGACGCGGATGGGCTCCTCGGCTCGGGCGCCCTGGTAACCGGAGCCCGTGAAGTAGGCGCCTTCCGCTTCGCCATGGCCGATGGCCACCCGGTCCAGACCAGGCTCCGAGCGCTTGGCCTTGCCTTCCGCCTTGTAGAGGAAGTCGGCCGAGCCTGCCGCGGCGGAAGGCATGGGTGCGGCCGACATCGGCGCGGCCAGCCCCGGCGCTTCCGCCTCGCTGTAGTAGGTGGTGGATTCGTCCGCGAAGGCTCGATGAACCGGCGGCGTGCCCATGTTGCTGAGCTGGATGTTCCGTGTATCCCGTTTCAGGGGGATCTGGATCAGGTAGTAGCGCTGGACGTCGACATCCATGCCCCGGGCCTTCAGGTCCCGCTCCATCTGCAGCAGGTCCTGGCGGTCTTCGGCCCGGCTGGCCGTGAAGGGCGCCTTCTGTCCGTGGATATTGGCGAAGAGCATCTGGTGGCTGCCAGGGCCCACAATGGCCTCGTGGCTGCCTTCGATGACATCCGTGATGACGAAGTTCGTGGAGCCGTACGGGTAGATGCTGAAGTTGAAGGCCGCCCGGGGCGGCACGCCCTCGGGCGGGGCCGCCTGCGGCCAGGCGCCGCGCATGTTCCGGGCGGGCACGGGCACGATGGCGAACTGGTTGGAGACGATCACGTTCCGATCCCGGTTCCTGGAGGTCAGGCCCAGTTCCCGCAGGCGCTCCGGGAGCGTCTTCTCCACCATGCGTCCCCAGGACTTCGTGTGGATCTTGATGCGGTCCGCGGGCACCATCAGGACCTTGTCCCGGAAGTTGCTGTCCCGGCGCACGGAGAGCGCCAGCTTCGCCGAGGAGGGGTCGCTCTCGTCCCGGCGCACCCAGATCCCCACGTCGCTGATGCGATCGCCCCACACGCTGTTCTCGTCGCGGCCGATGTCCTCCCAGCTGATCTTCACGGGGTGGAAGGCATGCCGGTTCATCAGGTTCATGAAGTCCGGCCGGTTCCAGAGGTTCGTGGTTTCGCGGAAGTAGTCCTCCCAGGCCAGGTTCGGCGGAGGTGTGGGCTTGGGCCGTTCGCCCCAGTTGACCCGCATCAGGCGGCCGATGGCCGCGCGGATGCTTTTCATGGCACCGGGGCTGGTGATGCCCAGGTCCTGGGCGATCTCCACGATGGCGAAGTCCACCTTGCTGTTGCCCAGTCCGTTCTGGCGGGCCTCTTTCAAGGCGATGAGCACGTTGGGACGGATCCCCAGGGCTTCCGCTTCGTTGATGTGAAGGCCCTGGTAGTCGAAGACCGACTTGATCTGGGCGGAGCTAGGCTCGGCCTGCCAGGCGCTGGCCGCGGGCTTTTCCTGGGCGATCCAGGCGGCGCTGGAGCCCAGGAGGGTGGCACTGAGGAGAAGGGTGGGAGCGAAGGCGGGCATCGGGCACCTCATGGTTGCACTGAGGGAATGCCGGGCCCCGTGGATTCCTTTCAGAGGGATTTCATCGATCGCCCCGATCAGGGGGCCGAGCTCCGGCATAATCGAGGGCATGTATCGCAGCCTCGCCCCGGACAAGATCGTGGAGACCTCCGAGCGGCTCCTGGCCCGAATCCGCGAGCGCTTTCCCGAGTCCAGCCTGAGCAAGCTGGCCGAGGAGCTGACGGCCGTCACCCGGCGGGCCGCCGAGCTGAGCGGGTGGCTGTCCCGTCCCCACTGGCCCCTGCGGGTGGC
>CAYZND010000214.1:0-6245 GCA_964479495.1 uncultured Mesoterricola sp. | reverse complement strand
GCCCACGATCTCCCGCACGGTGGGTTCGTCATCCACCAGCAGCACGAGTCCTTGGCTGCGCAGGGGACCTTCCGCAGACTCCGTCGGAGCCTGGAGAGGAATGGGGCCCACGGCGGCAGGGAACTGGAGGCAGAAGGTCGTGCCGTCGTTGATGCGGCTGTCCACCAGCAGGGAGCCCCGATGGCTGCGGACGATGCCCAAGATGGCGGCCAGGCCGAGCCCGCGGCCCGTGAACTTGGTCGTAAAGAAGGGGTCGAAGATGCGCTTGAGGGTCTCCTCGTCCATGCCGCAGCCGTCGTCCTGCACCTTGAGGTAGACGGATGGGCCCTCATCCATCTGGTGGGAAAGGTAGGTGCGGAACCGGGCATCGGACTCCATGCGGCCTACCCCGGTCTCGATGTGGACCCTGCCATCGCGCTCGCCGATGGCTTCCGAGGCATTGATGACCAGGTTCATGACGGCCTGGCGGATCTGGGAAGGATCCGCCTCGATGGCGGGGAGGCGATCGGCGAGGTGGTAGTCGAGCTGCACCCCCTTGCCGATGGAAACCTTGAGGAGGTGGGCCATCTCCTGGACGAGGGCGTTGAGGTCCAGCTTCTCGACGGTGAAGCGGCCCTTGCCCGAGTAGGCCAGCAGCTGCCGGCACAGCTCTGCGGCCCGGCAGATAGCGGAGGAGACCTGCTGCATGTGGTGTTTGGCCCGCTCCGGGTCGTGGAGGCGCTGCATGGCCAGGTCCGCGTTGCCCATGATGGCCACCAGCAGGTTGTTGAAGTCGTGGGCGATGCCGCCCGCAAGTACCCCGAGGCTCTCCAGTTTCTGGGCTTGGAGCAGCGCGGTCTCGCTCCTCTTCTGCTCCGTGATGTCCGTGAGGATGCCCGAGACCCCCAGCGTGCCATTCGAGGTGCCGCGGGTGTGGATCTTGACCCAGCGCGTGCCTCCATCCTTCGTGAGGCAGCGGGCTTCCAGAGGCTCCGTGGAGAAACGTCCGTTGGCGATCTCGCGGAACCGTCTGAGGACGCTGGACCGGTCCTCCTGGAGGACGAAGTTCAGGAAGGGCTGTCCCAGGGACTCCTCGATCGGAAACCCGGTCAGATCCGTCCATGCGCCGTTGAGGTAACGCCAGCGGCCTTTCCGGTCCAGATGGAAGACCACTTCCCTCAAGGATTCCAAAACGATGCGGTACTGGTATTCCCGGGCTTCCATCTCCTTCCGGGCTTCGCCCCGTTCCTGGATCAGGCGCTCCATGAAGGTCAGGAGGGTCCAGGGGTCGGATGAATCGAGTACCGACCGGTCGCCGCTGTCCGGTTGCAGGAAGAGACTCTGGGCCGTCCGGCGCAGCCCCTCCAGGACGGCCCGGCGCTCTTCGGTCTCCTGCTGCTCACGCTCCAGGGCCGCCTGCAGTTCCTCATTGCTGAGGATCAGGCTTCGATGCCCCAGGTGGAGATCCCGGTCGAACTGACGGTAGGCCTCGTCCACGGCCCGCAGGAAGGGGTGCAGCTTCTTCAGCAGGGGTGAATCGTCAGGGATGGACGCCTCCTCATCCCCATGGACGCCAAGGTGCTTGCGGAGCTGGATGGCCAGGAGCTTATGCATCGGGGGGATGGAAGGTCAGGGGCGTTCCGACAGGAGGGTTACGGTCATGGTCTGGTTGTGGAGTCTGGAGCCGAAGCATCCGGCGTGGGGGCCGATCTCGCCGTGGGAATAGAAGCCTGCGAGGACCGTTCCGCCGTTGAGTTCCTCCGCGACGGATTCGATCTCCTGGTCCGCGCGCCCTCCGAGGACCAGCTTCCGGCCCACGCAGCTGAACAACAGGGCCAGGTCCGGGGGGGTCCCATCGCCCAGGGCGGAGCGGGCGGCGGCTCGAGCTCCCTCCAGCAGGCCTTCCGTATCCGCATGCATGAATCGGGCATCGGTGTGCTCCTGAACGTCGCCCGCCAGTACCAGGCTCCTGGATGATTCATCGATCCCCAGCAAGGTCCGGATGAGTCCTGTTTCGTGGACATCCGGGTCGAGGACGCAGATGGGGAACAGGAGCCCCGATTCAGGGAGATCCTTGGCCCACTCCCCGAGGTAGCGGCGGTAGACGTCCAGGGCAGGCTCATGGTCCAGCTCATACAGGACATTGTGTGAAGCCCGGGTGATCCGGCGGACCGGACCGAACGGCAGCCAACCACCGGCGCTGGCCGTCCGCACCTGGATCGAGTCGCCGTAGAATCCCACGGCCACGGCGCAGTGACTGGAAACCCCTTCGCCGCTGATCGTGTACGTGCGCACGAACGCGCCTCCATCCCCGGCGAGCGCGCCGGAGATCGACACCTCGGGACCGATCTGATCCGCGAGGCCCTGGATGAGGGCACTTCCGTTGACCCGAACGCCTTGGCCGAACAGCAGCACGCTATGCAGAGACTGGCCTTCGAAAGGGGAGGCCAGACCCTTCCCGAGTCGACGGCCCGCGTCCAGGGAGTCCTCCATGCGGTCCAGGGGGGCCGTTACGACCCGGAAGGCCGGGTGCTGGAATTTCAGCGCCGTCAGAACCACGTGATCCTCCAGGACGCCCTCCCGGGTGATCTCCCCCGCCGTGGAGCAGCCTGCGACGGCTGCCCGCGGGAACACGCCGCGGAGCAGCTCGGTGAAGCCCGCCCGCTCGAAATGGCGCACGCCGCCAAAGACCAGGAGGAGATCGGGGTCCAGTCCCCCCAAGCGATCCCAGGCCGAATAGGAGAGCCCACCTTGGCTGTGCGTCTGCCAAATTTCCATCGGAGCCCCCTGTCTGGGCGGCCTTCACAAGAAGGACCGTGATCGATGGATCGGTTTATTCCATGCGGTGCGTTTTGAACAGGCACAGTGTGGGGTCAGATGAATGATCCCGCAAGCAGACGGGAGCTCATCTCAGGGTGATCAGCGTGGCCCCGGCTCCCCCCTGGCTCTGGGGGGCGTCCTCCACTTTAGAGATGCTCGGGTGGCCCTTGAGGGCTTCCCGGACGGCCGCCTTCAAGCGCCCGGTACCATGGCCGTGCACGATTCGGATGAACTTCTGTCCGGCGGCCAGGGAGGTCTCCACGAAGCGGTGGATCTCGAAGTCCACGTCATCGGAAGCCCGTCCGATCAGGTTGATCTCCGATTCGATGTCGAGGCACTGGGCTTTCACACGTACGCGCCCTCCGCGGCTCTCGGCCTCCACTTCCTTGCGGACGATGGGTTCCAGCTCGCCCAGGCGCGCTTCCATCCGGCGACCTTGCGGGGTCTGAAGGGTGGCCCGGTCCCCCTTCAGCGCCACGATCCGGCCTTCGACGCCAAGTCCGGCATGGCGGGCGTAGAGCCCCTCACGCCACTCCGGAACGGGACTGGTGGCCTGATTCCGCGCCACGTTAGGTGCCAGTTCCGAGAAGGCGATCTGCTCGATGGTCTTCAGGCGTTCCCGGGCCTCCGTGCCCACGCGGTCGGCACTGAGGGTTTCCTGGGCCTTCTGCTTCTCCTTCAGTTCCTTGACCAGCCGCTTGGACTCGTGATCAATGAAGTCCAGGACCCGCTGGACCTTGTCCTTGGACTCCCTGGCGTGCTTTTCCTGCTGGTCGCGCAGCGTCTCTTCCCGCTGGGCAAGGATCCGCTGATCCTTCTCCAGGGCCGCCTGCTGGACCTGCAAGGATTCCGCCTGCTCCAGCAGGCGCGTGCGATCCGCCTCCAGCTGGCGCAGGAACTCCCGCCAGTCCTGTTCCTGCTTGCCCAGGACCTTCTCGGCCTGGTCGAGGATGAAGCGTGGCAGGCCGAGCTTGGCAGCGATGGTGAGGGCCCGGCTCTGCCCGGGCAGGCCCACGAGGAGTCGATAGGTGGGGGCGAGGCGCTCCTCGTCGAACTGGACCGAGGCGTTCTGGAAGCGGCTGTGGCGCAGGGCCCAGCGGCTGATCTCGCCCAGGTGGGTCGAGCAGAACACCCAGCAGCGGCGGCGCGAGAGGGCCTGCAGGATGGCGGTTCCCAGGGCGGCGCCCTCCTTGGGATCCGTGCCCGTGCCGAGCTCGTCCAGGAGCACGAGCCCGCCGGGCTTGGCCTGTTCCAGGATCCGCTTCAGGTGGACGATGTGGCTGGAGAAGGTGCTGAGGCTGCCGATCAGGGTCTGGTGGTCTCCGATGTCCGCATGCAGGGTGGCCAGGGGCGGCAGTTCCGAGCCGTCCGCCGCCGGAATGGCGCACCCGCTCTGGGCCAGGGCCATGAGCAGTCCGATGGTCTTCAGGACCACGGTCTTGCCGCCCGTGTTGCTGCCGGAGATGACGAGCCCTGGCCGCTCCCCATCGAGGTCCAGGTTCAGCGGGACCACTTCGTGGTCCAGGGGCTCCAGCTCCAGGACGCTGCGCACCGCAGGGAGCAGCAGCGGATGGCGAGCTTCAACCAGGCACAAGCGCGCATCGCTCTGGGCGGGCAGGCCTCCCTCACAGAGCCGCTGCCATCGGAGGAATGCAAGCACCTCGTCCACGTCGGCCTGGAAGGCGTGCCAGCGCTCAAAGTCGTTGCGCCGTGTCCGAAGCTGGTCCAGCAGCTCCCGCAGGAAGGCATGGACGGCTTGGGTGTATTCCCGGTCCGCCTCCACGTAGTCGTTGTTCAGACCCACCACCTCGAAGGGCTCGACGAAGACCGTGGCGCCGCTGGAGGACCGGTCCAGCACCAGGCCGGGCACCAGGCCCTTGCGCTCCTGGCGAAGCGGCAGGCAGAAGCGGCCGTTCCGTTCCACGATGTTGGCTTCCTGGAGGGCGTCCGGGACTTCCTTGAGGATCTTCTGGAGTCGGTTCTGGAGGGACTGGAAGCACCGTTGCCGCTCGCGGTGGAGGGCGGCCAGTTCCGGAATCCGCATGGGATCAAGCTGACCGTCTTCCATGAAGCAGCGTCTCAGCCGCTCGACGATGGAAGCGGGATCCGGCAGGAGCTGGGCCGTGATCACCAGGAGATCGATGCCGAGATGGGTGCCAGGCTCCGCCGACAGGGTCTCCGGAGGCATCGTGCCGGAGATGGTGCGCAGCAAGGTGGCGGTGGCCGCCAGTCCCGCACGAAGTTGCCGCCAGTGTTCCGGCAGCAGCCAGCCGGCGGGGCTCAGGATCTCGTCCAGCGATTCGTCGAAGGGGACCACCGGCAGGGCGCTGGGCTGGCTCTCCCATACGGGTGCAAGCTCCCTCTGGCGCAGTCTGCGCAGGCCACCGCTTTCGTCCCAAGGGTGCATGCGCTCGACGGCATCCCGGCCCAAGCGTGTCCGGGTGCCGCCAGCGATGAGCGCCACCAGCGTGGGGTACTCCACGGCTTCAAGTTCAGTGTTCAGGAATCGGGGCAGATTGGGCATGGGCTTCAACGTTGGAAGGGGGCAGGTTCGGGTCCGTCCAGACTAGCGCACCGTTTCCAGTCGTGCCCTTGAACGAAAGAGGCCCGCGAATGCGGGCCTCTTTCGGATGGTGCTCGATGGGTATCAACCCATGAGCCTCCGCTCCTGGGCGAGGCGCTTGAGGGACTTCTTTCGGGCGGCAAGCATCTTCCGCTTGCGCTTGGCGCTGGGCTTCTCATAGTGCTGGCGCTTCTTGAGCTCGCTCAGGATGCCGGACTTCTCGCACTTTCGCTTGAAGCGACGCAGCGCGTTTTCGAAGGTCTCGTCTTCCTTGATCTTCACCAGTGGCATGAATGAACACCCCCTCTCGCCGTGGAATCGCCCAAACCTGCAAGTGAAATTCGGGCCGAGGGTCAGGATACACCGTAAAGCGATGAAGAGCCAGCCTTCTTCGCGGAGGGTGCGTAAGAAACCGGCGGAACTGCTTGATGTCGCTGAGGTCCGAAGGTTAGAATTTTCCGTTTCCTATGAGCCTGCATGCAACGTCCCCTCTTGCTGATTGTGGATGGAGAATCCCTTAAGACTCCGGGACTGGAGAAAGCTCTGGAGCGGGAGGGATGGGATCTGGCCTGGACCACCAGCCAGCAGGCCCTGAACGTGGGGCTCATGGGCCAGGAACCGAGCCTGGTGATTCTCGATCCCAGCCGGGGCGGATCCGCAGCGGGGGCCCGGTCGATTCAGGGCCTCCGGGAGCAGAATCCCGGCCTGCCTGTGGTGGTGCTTCAGGGGACCGAGGGGGTGCCGGCAGGCATTCCTGCCACGGCCTACCTGGAGCGAACCCTTCCGGCGGACCAGTGGCCCGCCTTCCTGCGGTCCTTCATACCCAAGGCGAGCTCCGATCGGAAGCTCACCACCGAGGACTTATTCGGCGACATCCTCGCAG
>CAYZND010000213.1:0-6268 GCA_964479495.1 uncultured Mesoterricola sp. | reverse complement strand
CTACACCTCTCTATTCGTCGGCAGCGTCAGATGTGTATAAGAGACAGGGTGATGCCCATGAGGCCGTTGACGTTGGCCTGGTCGTAGCCGCAGAGCCCGCCCGCTTCCTGCACAAGGCGCACGAACTCCGCGATGTGCGGGTTGAAGATCCCGGTATCTTCCGGATTGGTGATGAGCAGGCCCGCCGTGCGGGGGCCCACGACCTTCCTCAGATCCTCCACCGTGGGCAGGCCATCCTCGTTCTGCATGAGCGTGATGACTTTGTAGCCCTTTACGGCGGCCGCGGCCGCATCGGAGGGATGGCTGAAGATCGTCGTGATGATCTCGTCGCGGGTCTCCGCCTCGCCGCGGTCGCGGTGGTAGGCCTGGATGATGGACACCATGTTGAGGATGGCGCCGGAGCCCGAGGCCGGCTGGAAGCTGAAACGGTCCATGCCCGAGATCTCGCGCATGTAGAGATCGAGGCTGTACAGCACCTCCAGCGCGCCCTGGACGGTGCGCTCGTCCTGCAAGGGGTGCAGTCGCGCAAGCTTGGGGTTGGACGCCAGCACGTCGTTGATTTTTGGGTTGTACTTCATGGTGCAGGTGCCCTGGCCGATGTCGATGTTCAGGTCGCCTCCCAGGTTCTCCTGGGAGAGGCGCATGAAGTGTTTCACCACGCGCATCTGCCCCACTTCGGGCAGGTCAGGGGCCTTCTGCCGGATCATGTGGGCGGGCAAGGCGGAGAGGCCATTGCCCACTTCGGCCTCGATGCCCTTCTCCACGGGCGCCACCACGAAACCCCGCTCGCCGGGCTTGTGGAGCTCGAAGATCAGCTCCTCGTCCCACTTGGCCTGATGGAAGTTCGTACGGACCTTGAACGAACGCTTGGTGCTCATTTCACTTTCCTCCCACGATGTCGTTCAGGACGGTGACGAAGCGGTCGATCTCCTCCTGGCTCACCAGCTCGGTGACGCAGTAGAGCGCCGATTGCCCAAGCACCGGGAAGTCCTTGGAGAGATCCTTGCCGCCGAAGATTCGGTGCTCCAGGAGCGCCCCGTTGATCTCCGCCACGGTCCGGCCCGTGCCGTTGAAGTCCACCACGAACTCCTTGTAGAAGGGTGACTCCAGTCCTGGAGCTCTCACGCCCTTGATGGCCGAAAGCTTCTTGGCCAGGTACTGGGCCTTCTGCAACAGGTGCACGCCCAGCTCCTGCATGCCCACGGGACCCATGAGGGCGAGGTAGACACAGGCCGTGATGCCGTGCAGGGCGGCCGCGGTGCCGATGAACTCCTTGCCCTTCTCCCGGTGGGCGAAGGAGGTGCGGTCGTAGGCCACATCGCCAAATCCGTACTCGCCGGGCACTTCGGTCGTGGAGATGCCGAAGAGGCGGCTCGGGTACTCCATGACGAGCTTCTCCTCGTCGCGGGTGGCGATGAATCCGCCCATGCCGCCGCCAAAGCTCATGTGATTGCCCAGGGTCTGGATGTCGCCACAGACCAGGTCCGCGCCGTACTGGCTGGGCGGTGTCAGCACGCCCAGGGAGTTGGGATCGGCACCGACCACCAGCAGGGCGCCGGCGGCATGGGCCAGATCTGCGATCCGCTGCCCCTGGGTTTCCAGGAACCCCAGGTACCCTGGGTTCTCGAAGTAGACGGCAGCCACGTCGCTGGAGAGTTTGGCCTGGAGGTCCGCCAGCTCCATGAGACCCGTCTTGGGATCGAAGGCCACGGTCTCGATCATGAGCACCGGCTGGCAGTAGTTGCGGATGGCCTTGAGGCGGTCCGGGCTGATGTTGGCAGCCAAGAGGGCCTTGCCGCGCCCCGTGTAGCGACCCGACATCCGGAGCGAGGTGCTGGCAGCCTGGAACCAGTCGTAGGTGGGCACGTTGCAGATGTCCATGTCCAGCAGCTCGGCCATCAGGCTCTCGTATTCCCAGAGCACCTGGAACCGGCCGAAGTCCTCGTAGGGCTCACCGGCATAGGCCGTGATGAACTCGCTGCGCCGGTTGATCTCGTCGCAGATCACGGGCACGTAGTGGTTGTAGCAGCCAGCTCCCAGGAAGCTGGTGGCTTCCTCGCAGGAGGTGTTCTTGGCCAGGATTCCCTCCACGTGCTTCTTCAGCAGGGACTCCGACGCGATGGGTCCCGGGATGTCCATCTTCCCGCGGAAGCGCAGGGATTCCGGGATGTCGCCATAGAGTTCATCAACGTCCCTGGCGCCGATCTCGGCCAGCATCTCCGCCTTCACGCGGGGCACCGAGTTGGGGATGTAGGGGTGGGCTCGTCGTTCGGTCATGGGTTCTCCTTGTCGTTAAGCGATGCCGCCGCCATCCACCACCACGTGCGTGCCGGTGATCCAGGTGGACATGTCGGAAGCCAGGAACAGCACCGCGTTGGCCACGTCCTCGGGCGTGCCCACCCGGTGGATGGGACGGGCGGCGGCCTCTTCCATGAATTTCGTCTCGTCCTCGCCGAGCTGGGCACACTCGCTGCGCAGCATGGGCGTGTCGATGTCACCTGGGCAGACGGCGTTCACGCGGATCTGGTGCCTGCCGAAGTCGATGGCCATGGCGCGGGTCATGTTCCAGAGCCCGCCCTTGGCCGCACAGTAGGACACCGCCTGGCCTCCCCCCTTGAGGGACCAGCCGGAACCGGTGTTGATGATGCTCCCGCCTCCTGCCCGAATCATGTGCGGCACCACCTGCCGCGTGAGCATGTAGACGCCCTTGAGCATCACGTCGAGGACCAGGTCCCACTCGCTCTCCTCCAGCTCCAGCGCCGTCTTGCGGATGGCCACGCCAGCGTTGTTGAAGAGGATGTCGATGCGGCCGAACCGCTTCACAGCCTCATCGGCCGCGCGCCTGCAGTCCGCTTCCACGCGCACGTCACAGCGCAGGAAGGCCGCCTGGCCGCCCGTCTCCAGGATCTCCTGGACCGTGCCCTGCCCTCCGGCTTCGTTGATGTCGAGGATCAGCACGGCGGCCCCGGCTTCGGCGAGCCGTTTGGCGGTGCCGCGTCCGATGCCGGAGGATGCGCCGGTGACCAGGGCCACTTTCCCATCCAGGGAGAGAAGCCGGTTGAAGGGGATGCTCATGGATGGCCTCCTTGTTGTCGTGATGGGGATTCGCATCAAATCCATGCTGATATACCGCTGATATCTTACGGCAATACCAGAACCCTGCAATACTTTTTTCGACCCTTCGGAGGAAGCCATGTCCCTCGACCGTTTCGCAGCCAGCCGCGGCCTCTTCCCCGCCCTCCGCCGGGAGCTCCACGGCAAGCCCCTGGCCTACTTTGACGGTCCCGGTGGCACCCAGGTGCCTCAGCCGGTCATCGATGCGGTGTCGGACTACTACACGCGCTGCAATGCCAACACCCACGGCCAGTTCGTGACCTCCCTGGAGTCCGATCACCTGCTTCAGGAGACCCGAGAGGCCCTGGCCGCCTTCCTGGGAGCGCCATCCTGGCGGGCGATCTCCCTGGGCGCCAACATGACCACCCTGGCCTTCAGCCTGAGCCGCGCCCTGGGTCGGGCCTTGAAGCCCGAGGATGAGGTGGTGGTGACCCAGCTGGACCACGAGGCCAACCGGGGCCCCTGGCTGAGCCTCGCCGAGCGCGGCGCCATCGTGAAGGAAGTGGCTCTCCGCCCGGACGGCACGCTGGATCCCGAGGACATGGCCCGCAAGATCACGTCCCGCACGCGGCTGGTGGCCCTCGGCTATTCCTCCAACGCCCTGGGCACGGTCAACGACCTGGCTCTGGCGCGCAAGCTCTCCAAGGAGGTGGGCGCCTGGCTCGTCGTCGACGCCGTCCACGCGGCGCCACACTTCCCCCTGGATGTCGTGGCCCTGGACGCAGACTTCCTGCTCTGCTCCGCCTACAAATTCTATGGCCCGCACGTCGGAATCCTCTACAGTCGACCGGGACTGCTGGAGCAGCTGCACACGGACCGCCTGCGAACCCAGGATCCCGAGGCGCCCTTCCGCATCGAGACCGGCACGCTGAACCACGCCGCCCTGGCCGGTGTGCGCGCGGCCGTCCACTTCCTGGCGGGCTTCTCGGAAGGAAGCACCCTGCGGGAGAGGATCCTGCGCACCATGACCGATCTGGCGGAGCGGGAGCACACCCTCGCCAAGGGCTACCATGACCGGGTCCGCGCCATCCCGGGCGTCACGGTCTGGGGCCGGGACTTCAGCAACCGCCACCGAGCGCCCACCGTGTCCGTCACCGTGAAAGGTCACCATCCCGAGGCAGTCGCCAGAACGTTGGGCGAGCAGGGCGTGCTGGTCTGGGATGGCAACTTCTACGCCGCCCGCGCCATCGAGGTGCTGGGCCTGGAGGAACAGGGCGGCGTGGTCCGCTCCGGGATCTCCCTCTACACCACCGAGGAGGAAGTGCAGCGCCTCCTGGATGGCCTCGCCGCCATCGCCAAGGGCTGATCCGTGGCCGCGCTGCGCCTGCTCCTGGCCGGCTTCGGCAACGTCGGCCGGCGCTTCGTCGAGATCCTGCGGGATCGCGCCGCGTATCCCGGCCTGGAGGCCCTGGATGTCTCCCTCGTGGGCGTCACCACAGGCCGCCATGGAGCCTGGACCGATCCCGCCGGCCTGACCCCGTCGGCTCTCCTGGACTGGCATCACACACGGGACCGCTTTCCGGCGACGCTCGACACCCTGGAAGCGGCCCGTACCCTGGACTACGACGTCCTTGTGGAGCTCTCGCCCTTGAGCATCGCCGGCCGTGGGGAGCCCGCCATCTCCCATGTGCGGGAGGCCCTGGCGCGGCGCCGGCACGTCATCAGCGCCAACAAGGGCCCCGTGGCCTGGGCGTACCGCGAGCTGATGGACCTGGCCCATCGGAACGGCGTGCGCTTCCTCCACGAAGCCACGGTCATGGATGGCGCCCCCATCTTCAACCTCGGCCGCCACGGCCTGAGAGGCAACCGCATCCTGCGCCTGGAGGGCATCCTGAACTCCACTTCCAACGTGGTGCTGTGCGAAATGGAACGGGGCCTGAGCCTGGAAGAGGCCATCGCCAAGGCCCAGGCGCTGGGCATCGCCGAAGCCGATCCCAGCGCGGACCTGGAAGGCTGGGATGCGGCGGTGAAGCTCACGGCCCTGGCCAACGCGCTCATGGACGCCGATCTGAAGCCAGAACAGATCGAACGGCAAGGGATGGGAACCCTCGGTCCCGAAGAGCTGGCAGCCGCCAGAGCGCGCGGCCATCGGATCAAGATGGTCTGCGAGGCCTCCCGTACCGACCATGGGGTCGCGGGCCGCGTCTCCATGTGCGAGCTGCCCGAGAGCCACCCCTTCGCCCGGACGGAAGGTGCAGGCTCCATGCTTCGGTTCCATACGGACATCCTGGGCAAGCTGGTCGTCGCCGAGGACGAGCCCGATCTCTCCACCACCGCCTACGGCGTGATCGCCGACCTGTTCGAGCTGACCCAGGATCGGCAGGGCTGACCGGGCATCTGGGACCGGGGATTCATGCTTTCCAGCTCCCAGGACGAAACAGGAACCAGAGGATCCTCCAAGGGTTTCCCCCAGGGGTAACGATGGACATCAAGGTCAAGTCGGGCACAAGAACGGCCAGGATCTCTGACCGACCGGGCTTCCCGCTTGCCGCGGGCCTGCTGGTGGCGATCTTCCTTGTCCTGGGCTCGATGGGGTTCGCCTACCTGGAGCGCCAGCGCTACCGGCAGGAAGAACGCCTGGTCCTCACCAACCGGCTCGGCATCCTCCGGGCCCATCTCGAAGGGGCCTTGAACTCCAGGCTTCTCCTGGGTCGTGGGCTGGTGTCCTATGTGGCCCTGCATCCGGCCATCACCCACGAAGCGTTCCAGAACTATGCGGGCCGCCTCGTCGGACAGGATCCCATCGTCCGGAACATCGCGCTCATCAAGAACACGACCATCGTGGACGCCTACCCCTTGCGCGGGAACGAGAAGGCCATCGGCGTGGACCTGGCCAAGATCCCGGCCCAGCAGCCGGCCATCCAGCGGGTGATCGACACGCGGAAGCCCGCCGTGGATGGTCCCCTCAACCTGGTGCAAGGGGGCCGCGGCTTGATCCATCGGATTCCAGTCCTGCTGGACATCGGCACCCCGCGGGAGGCGTACTGGGGCCAAGTCAGCGTGGTGCTGATCCAGGAAGCCCTGCTGGCCGAAGCCAACCTGGAAGAACGGGCCCATGGCCTCCGCTATGCCCTCCGCAAGCGAGGGAACTCGGGCGTGCCCGGCGAACTGTTCTGGGGCCAGGCCTCTGTCTTCCAGCAGGATCCCGTGATCC
>CAYZND010000212.1:0-6297 GCA_964479495.1 uncultured Mesoterricola sp. | reverse complement strand
CGTCATGGCGAAGACCCCCAGCTCGAAGGCCGCGCCGAAGCGGTTCTTGAGGGCGCTCAGCAGGCGGTGGTGGTGGTGCCGGTCGCCCTCGAAGGCGAGCACGGTGTCCACGAGATGCTCCAGCACCTTGGGTCCCGCCAGGGTGCCGTCCTTGGTGACATGGCCCACCAGAACGAGCGGCGTGCCGGTCAGCTTGGCCCAGCGGGCCAACAGAGCCGCGCAGCCGCGCACCTGGCTCACGCTGCCGGCGCTGGACTCGAACTCGGGATCAAACAAGGTCTGGATGGAGTCCACCAGCAGGAGCGAAGGCTTCATGCGGTCGGCCACCTCGAGGATCCGCCTTACATCGGTCTCCGCAAAGAGGTGGATGTCGGGGCTCTCCGCCCCCAGGCGCTGCGCCCGGAGCTTGATCTGGCGCTCGCTCTCTTCACCGGAAGCATAGAGCACGCTGCCGTTCGAGGCGGCCGCCCACTGGAGCACCAGCGTGGACTTGCCGATGCCCGGTTCGCCGCCCAGCAGCGCCACCATGCCCGGCACCACACCACCTCCCAGCACGCGGTCCAGCTCCGCGAGGCCCGTGGCCCTGCGCTCCGTGTCGCTGATCTCCACGTCCGTGAGGGGCACGGGTCCCGTGTATTGGCTTTGGGCATAGGCGCTGCCCGTGCGCACGAGATCCCGCTTCAAGGCGCCGCGCACCTCCTCGATGGTGCCGAAGGCGCCGCAGGTGCCGCACTTGCCCAGCGGCTTGGGATACCGCGCTCCGCAGGCGGTGCATTCGAACATGGAGGTGGTCTTGGCCATGGATCAAGCCTAGCGGGATTTCCGGTAGAGTTAGCGCAGGCGGTTGTGACGGTGAAACACGTGCTGATCTTCATGGGCGGGGGCATCGGGGCTGCGCTCCGCTACTGGATGCAGGGCCTCGTCTACAGCCGGACGGGTGCGGACTTCCCCTATGGAACGCTGGCGGTGAACGTGCTCGGGTGCTTCCTCATCGGCCTGCTGATGGTCTCGCTCGAAGAGCGCTTCCTCGCGGTCCCCTCGCTGAGGCTCTTCCTCACCATCGGCATCCTGGGCGGCTTCACCACGTTCTCCTCCTTCAGCTACGAGACGCTGACCCTCGTGCGGGACGGCGAGATGCTGCAAGCCCTGCTGAACGTGGGTTCCAGCGTGTTCGCATGCCTGGCCGCCACCTGGCTTGGCATGCTGACGGGCAAGCTCATCTGAGACGGAGACCGCGCACCTGAAACTCCAAGGCGAAGGCAAGCTGCTCCGGATCTTTATCGGGGAGTCGGACAAGGTCGACCACCACTCGCTCTGCACCACCCTCGTGAAGACCGCACGGGAGCGGGGCCTCGCCGGTGCCACGGTGCTGAGGGGCATCGAGGGCTTCGGCGCCAACAGCCGGTTCATCCACACCGCCCGGATCCTGCGCCTGTCCGAAGACCTGCCCCTGGTGGTGGAGATCGTGGACACGGAGGAGAAGATCAGCGGCTTCCTGCCCACCGTGGAGGACCTGCTGGAGCGTTCGGGAGGCGGGGCCATGATCACGCTCGAAAAGGTTGAGGTGATCCACTACGGCAGCGCCCGGACGTCGGATCACAGTTGACGCCTCCGTCAAGCCGAAATCCTTTCGTTTCCCGGGAATATCTCCTAACACTGCAACCCGGATTCACCCAGGAGACTATCTCGAATGTTTTCCAGATAGTTACCTAATAGTCACTCCGGAGTCATCTGCTGTGATGAACCGCATTCCGCATGTCTTGTGGAAAACCTTGCGGAATTCCCTGGGGACAACCCCCTAAATCCCATCATTTTCTAGACTTCTGCGGAATGCTGCATTCGAGAGGCTATGACTCATGTCTAATCATTGATTCACTTGCGTGATTTCGTCTCGTAATGGCCCATGTTTCTGAAGGGATGAGGTTTTCCACAAATTCCTGTTTCTTTCGTATTGACATCCATCCCGACGTCCTGCACGCGTGGATTTCCTTGCAAAACCGCTATACCAGTTGTTCTGCTTCCCTGAGCTGGACGCTCACCAGCCTGGAAATGCCTCTTTCCTCCATGGTGACCCCGTAGAGGGTGTCCGCGGCGACCATGGTCGGTTTCTGGTGGGTGATGACTATGAATTGTGTATCAGCCTTCATGCGCTGGACCATCCCGGCGAAGCGTCCCACGTTCGCTTCGTCCAGGGGGGCGTCCACCTCGTCCAGCACGCAGAAGGGCGACGGCTTGAAGTGGAAGATGGCGAATAGCAAGGAGATGGCTGTCAGGGCCTTCTCGCCGCCCGAGAGCAGGGTCAGGGCCTTGGCGGTCTTGCCGGGGGGCTGGGCCATGATCTCGATGCCGCACTCCAGCAGGTCCTTGGGGTCCTGCAGGGTCAAGTGGGCGTTGCCGCCGCCGAAGGCCTCCTTGAAGACCTCCGTGAAGCGCGCATTCACGAAGTCGAAGGCCTCCTTGAAGCGCTCCTCGCTGGTGGCATTGATTTCCCGGATGGTGGCCTCCAGGTTCCCGATGGCCTCCAGCACGTCGCCCCGCTGCTGGTTCATGAAGGACAGCCGCACCTCCGCCTCCTGCAGCTCCTGGATGGCCAGGGGGTTCACGCTGCCCAGGTCCATGCGCTTGGATTGGAGCTCCGTGTACTTCGTCTGATGCACCAGCTCGCCCAGGCTCCAGGCCTCCCGCTCCTCCTCGCTGATGGAAGCCAGGAAGTCCGGGACTGTCAGGGAGAGGGCCAGCTCCACTTCCTTGGCCAGGGTCTCCATGCTGCCCTGCACCTGGGCGCCCTGGATGAGGGCCTCGTGGTGCAGCTGCCGGGCATTCTCCAGGGCCTGCTGCAGCTCCCGGGCCATGCGCTCCAGGATGCGGAGGCCTTCCTGCACGCGCTCGATCTCGGGGAGGGCCTCGGTCTGCTGATCCGTGAGGATCTGGCGCTCCTGCAGCTTGGTCTGGGTCTCCTCCTCCAGCTCGTCGAGACGGGCCTGGGCCTGCCCGGCCCGCTCGCAGGCCTGCTGGATGTCCGCAGCCACGCGCTTCTTCTCAGCCTCGAGGTCGAAGGTGCCCCGCTGGATCTGCTGCACCTGCCGCTGCAGGCTGTCCCGCTCCGCCCAGGCGGAGCTGCGCATCTGGCTGGCTTCCACGAGCACTTCCCGCCGTCGCTCCAGCTCCTGCTGGGCCTCGTGCTGGCGCCCCTCCGTGGCGTGGATGGCTTCCGTGAGGCCGGTCTCTTCATGGTGTTCCGGCTGGACCTCCAGCTCCCGCAGCCTCCCGCGCAGGGTTGTGATCTCATTCTCCAGCTGCTCCCACTGTGCATCCGCGCGCTCCTGGGCCTCGCGGATCTCCCGCAGCTGGCCCTGGGCCGAGGTCACCCGCGCCTTCAGGTCCTCATGGGAGCGCCGCGCCACCAGCCGGTCTTCCTCCATCTCGCGGAAGCGCTCGCCGGTCTCCTGCAGGCGCGCCTTGCGGACCTTGAGGTCCGACTCCAGCGTCTCCACCCGCTCCAGGTGGACCTCCCGGGCCTTCTTCACCGCGTCCAGCTCCGAACGGAGCTTCAGGGGGGAAGCCGTGGGCGCGGCCACGCCTGTCTGGAGAGGGCCGAAGGGCAGCTTCACGAGCTTCGGCGAGACGAAGCCCAGGTCTGGATGCTCGACGGCAAGCCCAGGCAGGGCCTCATCGGAGCATCGGAAGCACCGGGCCAGCAAGGCTTCCAGGGGGCGCTCCGGGCCACGCCAGCGGATGTGGGAAGCCAGGGGTTCGCAGCCTTCAGGAATGCCGGTCGGTGAAGCCTGGCCCCCCACGGAGATCCAGAGCTGACCCGGCGCATCCGTGGCCGAAGGCACGGTCTCGGACCTCAGAGCCACTGTCTGGGTCCAGGCCCCCAGCAGCCGTTCCAGATCCGCGAGGATCTCTTCGTCCACGGAGAGGGATTCGGCGAGGGTGCCCGGCACCTGGCCACGCTCCTTCAGCCAGGCGAGGGCCTTTTGCAGCTCCTCGGAACCGGCGGCCTGCTTGAGCAGGTCCGCGAGCTGCCGCATGCGGCGCTCCTCCGTTTCCAGAGCCCCTTCCGCTTCATGCAGGGCATCGCTGCAGGCACGATGGGCCTGGGCCACCTCCGCCTGGAGCCGGGACTGGACCTGGACCGCCTCCTCGATCTGCTCGAGGCGATCCTCGGAGGCGGACAGCTCCCGGGACAGGCGCTGCTCGTCGGTCTGGAGGCCCTCCAGGCGCGGCGCACGCAGGGCCTCCTCGTGGTTCAGGGCGTCGAGCCGACCTTCGAGCTGGGCGATCTGCTGGTGCAGGGCCTGGCGCTGGCGCTGCAGGGCCAGGGCGGCCTTCTCGGCCTCCGCACGCTGGGCGCGCAGCTCCTTCAGTTCGGACTCCACCCGCCGCATGGCTCCGCCGGCGAGCGCCACGGCCTCCTCGGCCTCGGTGACGAGGGCCTCGCGCCCCTCCAGGGCGGTCTGAGCCTGGGCCAAGGCGCCTTGCAGCCGCAGCAGTTCCGACTCCGAGTCGCCCGAGCGGCTCTGCAGCTCCTCCAGTCGCTGGCGAAGCTGCACCTGGAGAGCCTCGGATTCCTGGATGCGCTCGTGCTGGAAGCCCCGGTCCTGATCCATCAGGCCCAGGCGCTGATCCAGGCCGAGAATCGCGCGGGAGCGCCGCTCCTGGGCGAGGTTCAGCTCGTCGAGCACATGGCGCTGCCCTTCGACCTCGCTGGCCTTCTCGGAAGCCTGGGCCGTCAGGGAGGCGATCTGGCGCTCGAGAAGGTCGAGCTGCTCGAGGATGCGCTCCTTGGCCGACTCCAGCTCCTGCGTCTTGCCCGCCAGCAGGATGCGCTGCGTCGCCTTGATGGCGGCGTCCAGTTCCAGGGCGCGCCTAGCCTTGGCGGCCTGACGCTTGAGCGAGTCCTGCTGCTTGCCCAGCTCGAAGAGGATGTCGTCGAGGCGCTGGAGGTTGGCGCGGGTCTCCTCCAGCCGCCGTTCGGCCTCGGTGCGGCGCAGCTTGTAGCGCGTGATGCCGGCGGCTTCCTCGAGCAGCTGGCGCCGATCCTTGGGCTTGGAGGAGAGGATCAGGTCGATCTGGCCCTGCTGGATGAAGGAGTAGGCCCGCGTGCCCATGCCGGTGTCCAGCAGCAGATCCTGCACATCCTTCAGGCGGCACTCCCGGCCGTTGATGCGGTACTCGCTGCCCGTGTCGCGGTAGAGCCGGCGCGCGACCACCACCTCCCGGGTCGAGCCCGGCAGTGCCGGATCCGGCATCTCGAGGGTGAGCTTGACCTCGGAGAGCCCCATGGGCTTGCGCTCGCTGGTCCCGGCGAAGATCACGTCCGCCATCTCGCTGCCGCGGAGCAGCGTCGCCCGCTGCTCGCCAAGCACCCAGGCCAGGGCGTCGGAGATGTTCGACTTGCCACAGCCGTTGGGACCCACCACGGCAGTCATGCCGACCGGGAAGCTCAGCTTCTGAGCATCCGCGAACGACTTGAAACCGTGAAGCTCGAGGGAAATCAGACGCAATCAGGTTTCTCCAGGGCAATCATCCATGGTACGGCTGCCAGCGCATGGCGTCCACGCGCGGGAATGTGCGCCACTCGCGGAGGCTCCCGGTAATTTGTGCTTGATCCGCGCGTGGAGCCACGCTAGGCTTTCCTTTCACGTCGTCGGAGTCCCGAGGGAACCGGCAGCATCTTGCGGATATGGCGGAATTGGTAGACGCGCTAGTTTCAGGTACTAGTGGCTTTACGGTCGTGGGGGTTCGAGTCCCTCTATCCGCACCACCTTCGGCTCGGTCATGCGTTCGAAGCGCACGTCCGGGCCGAAAACTTCTCAAGGGCGTCCGGCCCCTTCCGGACTGGACCTTCCACGCGGCAACGGGGCTGCGGGACAGGTGACGGGTGATCCCCCGAAAAGGAGCCTGCCATGGCCCTGACCACCGAACAGAAGTCCATCGTCATCGAGGACTACAAGCAGCACGCCACCGACACCGGCTCGCCCGAGGTCCAGGTCGCCCTGCTCACCAAGCGCATCAACGACCTGACCGAGCACTTCAAGCTCCACACCAAGGACTACCACAGCCGCCGCGGCCTCATGATCATGGTCGGCCAGCGCCGCCGCCTGCTGGACTACCTGAAGCGCAAGGACAAGGCCCGCTACGCCAGCCTCATCGAGCGCCTCGGCCTGCGCCGCTAGTCCTCCGATCCTCCACGGACGCCCGCCTCGAGCGGGCGTTTTTTTTGGAGCTCCCATGCCCGGACTCACGCCCCTGCCCCGGCCCCTCCATCCCAACCCGTACACGGTCCAGAGC
>CAYZND010000211.1:0-6337 GCA_964479495.1 uncultured Mesoterricola sp. | reverse complement strand
GTCATGTCATGTCCAAGCCCGATCCCAGCATCACCGCGAACCTGCTCAAGACGGTGCTCACCAAGACGGAGGCCCACCACGAAGGCGATCCGAAGGTGGCCGCCAAGGGCGCCCACGCCGAGGTCCACGCGGACGCCAAGGCCGCTTCCACCAAGCCCAAGGCCGCCAAGCACGGCGCGGGTCCGGGCCGCATGCGCTCCTGCAACCGGGGCAAGTAGCCTCTTCCCCCTCGCGCCTCTGTCAGACTGATCCCGGCCGAAGGCATGGCCTGGAGACGATGATGGACGCGCGCAATCTGGGATTCGACACCAAGCTGGTTCACGCGGGCATCCCCGAGGATGCCCTGGGCAGCGCGGTCACCCCCATCTACCAGACTTCCACCTTCATCTTCCGGGACGCGAACCAGGGCGCGGACCGCTTTGCGGGCAAGGCCGACGGCTTCATCTACTCCCGCATCGGCAATCCCACCATCAAGGCCCTGGAGGATGCCATGGCGGCCCTCGAGAACGGCTTCGGCGGCGTGGCCACCGCCTCTGGCATGGGCGCCGTCACCACCTTGTACCTGGCGCTCCTGAGCGCCGGGGACCATGTGGTGAGCACGGCGGGCGTCTACGGCCCCTCCCGGGTGCTCATGGAGAAGCACATGAGCCGCTTCGGGGTGGAGTCCACCTTCGTGGACAGCTCCGACCTGGCCCAGGTGAAGGCCGCCATGCGGCCCAACACCAAGCTGCTCTACGTGGAATCCCCCTCGAACCCCTCCATGCAGGTCACCGACCTCGCTGCGGCGGCGCAGATCGCCCACGCGCACGGTGCGCTGATGGCCGTGGACAACACCTTCGCCAGCCCCTTCCTCCAGAAGCCCCTGGACCTGGGCGCGGACGTGGTGCTCCACTCCGTCACCAAGTTCATCAACGGCCACGCGGACATCGTGGGGGGTGTGCTGGTCTCCAGAACCGAGGAGCTCCACAAGCGCATCCGGCCCATGATGGTCATGACGGGCACCAACATGGATCCCCACCAGGCCTTCATGGTGAGCCGCGGCCTCAAGACCCTCTCCCTGCGCATGGAGCGGGCCCAGGCCAACGCCCAGGTCCTCGCCCCCTGGCTGGAGAAGCACCCCAAGATCGCCTGGGTGAGCTACATCGGCCTGCCCAGCCACCCCCAGTACGAGCTGGTGAAGCGCCAGATGGCGGGCCCCGGTGCCATGATCGCCTTCGAGCTCAAGGGCGGCTTCGAAGCGGGCAAGACCCTCATGAACAACGTGAAGCTGGCGGCCCTGGCCGTCTCCCTGGGCGGCGTGGAGACCCTCATCTGCCACCCCGCTTCCATGACCCACGCCAGCATGGGGCGCGAAGCACGGGCCAGCGCGGGCATCTCCGAAGGCCTTGTGCGGTACTCCGTGGGCATCGAGACGGTGGAGGACCTCATCGCGGACCTCGAACAGGCCCTCGTCAAGGTGTAGATCACGCGGAGGCGCCTCATGGTCGTTCGCCGGTTCCTGCTCTGCCTGGCCCTGGTGACCACGGCTCTGGACGCCCAGCCCGCCTGGACGCCGCCGGAACTGGTGCGGGTGGAGAAAGGCTCCTTCGACATGGGCTCGGCGGAGGGTCTGCCCCGGGAGCGGCCCGTGCACCGGGTGACCCTCAGCCGCAGCTTCCTCATGGCGAAGTACCTCGTCACCTTCGACGACTATGACCGCTTCTGTCGGGATACGGCCCGGACGCGGCCCCGCGACAAGGAGCCCGGTGCGGCCCGGGGGAAGAAGCCCGTGCGGAACGTCAGCTGGTACGACGCCCTCGACTACTGCAACTGGTTGTCCGCCCAGGAGGGCCTGAAGCCCTGCTACGCCGGCAGCGGTCAGGAAGTGACCTGTGACTTTGGGGCCAGCGGCTACCGCCTGCCCACGGAAGCGGAGTGGGAGTACGCGGCCCGGGGTGGCCACCTCGGCGGCGGAGGCCGCTACGCGGGATCCGACGACCCCAACGAGACCGCCTGGTACGAAGCCAACTCCGGGGACGTCACCCATCCCGTGGGCCTCAAGAAGCCGAACCCCCTCGGGCTCTACGACCTCTGCGGCCAGATCTTCGAGTGGTGCTGGGACTGGTATGCGGACGACTACTACGGCCGCTCCCCGGCCGTGGATCCTCTCGGGGCCGACCCCCCGGGCGCCGTGGTCGCCTGGAAGTGGGAGAAGTCCCGTCGGGGCGGCTCCTGGCGGGAGGGTGCCGCCGACATCACCGTCTGGACACGGAGCCAGGACTACGCGAACTACCTGGGCGACAACGGCTTCCGGGTCGTCCGGACCGCCGAGTGAGGAAAGCATGACCATCGCCCTTGCCATCCATGGCGGCGCAGGCACGATACGACGGGCCGAGCTCACTCCGGAGAAGGACGCTGCCCTGCGGGAGGGACTGAAAGCCGCCCTGGAAGCGGGCCATGCCACCCTGCGCTCGGGCGGCAGCGCCCTGGACGCCGTCGAGGCGGCCGTGGTCGCCCTGGAGGACGACCCTCTGTTCAATGCGGGCCGGGGGGCGGTGTTCACCCTGGACGGTACCCATGAGCTGGATGCGGCCGTCATGGACGGAGCCACGGGCCAGGCGGGCGCCGTCGCGGGCGTCAAGCTCGTGAGGAACCCGGTCCGGCTCGCCCGGCGGGTCATGGAAGCCTCACCCCACGTGTTCCTCGGCTTCGAAGCCGCCGATGCCTTCGCCCGTGAGCAAGGCCTGGCGTGCGTACCGCAGGACTACTTCTCCACGGAGAGCCGCTGGCAGGCGCTCCTGCTGGAGAAGGCCCGGCTGGCCGCCGGGGGCTTCCCCGAGGACGCCCCCGAGGACCGCCGGCACGGCACCGTGGGCGCCGTGGCCCTGGACGCCATGGGCCGCCTCGCTGCCGCCACCTCCACGGGGGGCATGACCGCCAAGCGACCGGGACGCATCGGAGACACGCCGGTCATCGGAGCCGGCACCTGGGCAGACGGCCGCTGCGCCGTGTCCTGCACCGGCCACGGGGAGAGCTTCATCCGGGCCGCCGCCGCCCATGACCTCGCTGCGCGGATGGCCTATGGGGGGCTGCGCCTCGAGCAAGCCGCAGAGGCCGTGGTCCATGGGGCCCTGCCGGGCCTGGGGGGCTCCGGTGGGCTCATCGCCATCGACGCCCAGGGGAACGTCGCCATGCCCTTCAACTCCGAAGGCATGTACCGGGCCTGGGTGGCTTTCCAGGGACAGCCGTCCGTGGCCATCTATGGGGGTGAGAACGGCTCTTTTTCAAGAGGATAGCCTTCGGTGACGATGCCCTGTTCCGTGGGCCCATTGGCCTCGGAGGTGGAATGTCATGAGGACGAATCTTCCGGTCACCCAGGTGGAGCAGGAACTTGCCGATGGGGCATTCATCGTTTCCGCCACGAATCCACAGGGAGTCATCACCTCGGCCAACGATGAGTTCGTGGCCATCAGCGGCTTCACCCTGGATGAGCTGCTGGGCCAGCCCCACAACCTCATCCGCCATCCGGACATGCCGGCGGAGGCCTTCGAGGATCTCTGGACGACCATCAAGGGTGGGAAGCCCTGGCACGGGATCGTCAAGAACCGCTGCAAGAACGGTGACCACTACTGGGTGGACACCAACGTCACGCCCATTGTCGCGGACGGCACCATCACCGGCTACGTCTCCATCCGCAGCAAGCCCTCCCGGTCCCAGATCAAGGATGCGGAATACCGATACGCCCTGGCCAACAAGGGCACCAAGCTGGCCGACACGGCCAAGAATCCCTGGGTGCCCCTGGGCTTCATGGGCTTGACCGCGAGGCTGTACTTCGCCTTTGCCATCACCATGCTGGTCTTCCTGGCCACCATCATCGGCCACAACTTCGTCGGAGAGGGCACGGCCACCAAGGTGCTCTACGGCGGCAGCGCCCTGGGCTTCGCGGTGGGGATCCTGATGGCCTTCCTGAGCGTCAAGGGCCTCCAGGGCCAGCTCGGCGGCGACCTGGACCTGAGCCTCGACGTGCTGAAGAAGGTGGCGGAAGGGGACATGCGCGTCGAAGTGCCCACCAAGCCTGGGGATGACACCAGCCTCCGGGCGCTGCTGCGCGTCACGCAGAGCCGCCTGAAGGGGATGGTCAACCGGATCCGCTACGACTCCACCCTCGTATCCGACAACGCCGCCGCCATCTCCAACGCCAACCATGAGATCTCCGTCACCAGCCACGAACTGGCCCGGAACGCAGACGAGCAGCGGGCTTCCGTGGACCGCATGGCCTCCGCCATCACGGAGCTGTCCGCCTCCATCCGCGAGGTGAGCAACAACGTGCAGGCGAGCCAGCGCCAGGCGCAGGATGCCGTGCAGGCCACCCGGGATGGCGACCAGGCCGGTGTGGCCGCCCAGAAGGCCATGGGGGACGTGGAGCAGGCCACGGCCCAGGTGGTGAAGGCCGTCAAGGTGATCCAGGAAATCGCCCGGCAGACCAACCTGCTGTCCCTCAACGCCGCCATCGAGGCCGCCAAGGCGGGTTCCCTCGGCAAGGGCTTCGCGGTGGTGGCCGAGGAGGTCCGCAAGCTGGCCGAGCGCAGCGGCGCCGCAGCCAAGGAGATCGCCACCCTCATCGAGAGCAGCAACGAGGCCGTGAGCCAGGGCCGCGTGACGGTGCAGGAGGCCGTGAACTCCCTGGCCCGCATCCGGGAGAACATCGGCCAAGTCACCGCCATGTCCCTGGAGATCAGCGCCTCCACCGAGGAACAGGCCAAGGCCAGCCAGGAAGTGGCGCATCAGGTCGAGCTGGGCGCCCAGAAGGCCATGGAGAACGCCTCCGCCAGCATCCAGCTCTCCTCCACCGTGGACCAGAACGCCCAGATCTCCACCGATCTGGTCAAGACCGCCCAAGGCCTCACGGCTCTGGTCGCCCGGTTCCGGACCTAGGTTCCTCCTCGCCCTCAGGAAAGCGGCTCCCTTTTCGGGAGCCGCTTTTCGTTCAGCCCAGCTTGGTGAGGGGCGCTCCATCCATCTCGACGGGCTGCTCGAGCCCCATGAGTTCCAGCAGCGTGGGCGCCACATCGCAGAGGGCACCGCCGGCCCGCAGCTGGCGGCCCTCGAAGCCCTTGGCGATGAGCACGGCGGGCACAGGGTTGGTGGTGTGGGCCGTGTGGGGGTTCCCCTTCTCGTCCCGCATGCACTCGCAGTTGCCGTGGTCCGCCGTGACCAGCAGGGCACCATCCATGGCGAGCACGGCCTCGGCGATCTGGCGGATGCCGTCGTCCACGATGGCGCAGGCACTGGCGGCGGCATTCAGGTCGCCCGTGTGGCCCACCATGTCGGGGTTGGCCAGGTTGCACACCAGCATGCGGTAGGTGCCGCCCCGGATGGCTTCGACGAAGCCGCGGATGACGCCGTGGGCGCTCATCTCCGGCTGGAGGTCGTAGGTGGCCACCTTGGGGGAAGGCACCAGGAGGCGGTCCTCGCCCTCGAAGACCTCCTCCCGGCCGCCGTTGAAGAAGTAGGTCACGTGGGCGTACTTCTCCGTCTCCGCCGTGCGCAGCTGTTTCCAGCCCTTGTTCGAGACCAGCTCGCCCAGGATGTTCGTGAGGTTCTGGGGCGGGTAGGCGACGGAGACGTGGGGGGTGAGCTCCACGTCGTACTGTGTGAAGGTGACCAGGGAGACCTTCGGCCGCTTGGCCTGGGGGAAGGCCATGAAGTCGGGATGCACCAGGGCGTGGCTGAACTGGCGGGCGCGATCGGCCCGGAAGTTGAAGAAGATGATCCCATCGCCATCCTGGATCGGGTGGAAGTCCGCCAGCCGGGTGGGGCTCACGAACTCGTCCGTCTCGCCCCGCTCGTAGGCTGCGGTGATGCCCGCCACGGCATCCGTCGCCTCGAACTCAGGCACGCCGTCCACCAGCAGCTTCCACGCGCGCTCCACCCGCTCCCAGCGCTTGTCCCGGTCCATGACCACGTAGCGCCCGCAGAGGCTGCCGACCTTCACCAGGGGGCAGTTGCGCAGCTGGAACACCAGCCACTGAAGGAATCCGTCGGCGCTCTTCTGCTCGGTATCCCGCCCGTCCAGGTAGGCGTGAATGGTGGTGGGCACCCCTTCATCCTGGGCCCACTGGGCCAGGGCGACGAGGTGGTTCTGGTGGCTGTGCACGCCACCGGGGCTCACCAGTCCCATGAGGTGCAGGCGCCGCCCCGTGGCCTTGAGGCTGGCCAGCAGCTTCGCCATGGCTTCGTTGGAGCGGAAGGTGCCCTTCTTGATGGCTGCGTCGATGCGGGTCAGTTCCTGCCACACCACGCGGCCGGCCCCGAGGTTCATGTGACCCACCTCGGAGTTGCCGAACTGGCCCTCGGG
>CAYZND010000210.1:5569-6341 GCA_964479495.1 uncultured Mesoterricola sp. | reverse complement strand
GGTGGTCAGCCCCCGATCACAAGGCTGAATAACCTCATTGGCAGCGACAGCTAGCCCACCTGGGCCCTGCGTGACACACGCAGCAGCGTGCGGAAGACATCCTCCACCAGATTCTCGTCCAGGCCCTGCTCCCGGGCCCAGGTGCGGCGGTCCTGGAGGAGGCTCGCCTCCCGGGCAGGGTCCAGCACGGGGGCGCCCAGGCGGGCCTTGGCCCGGGCGGCCCGCCGGGCAAGATCCGTGCGACGGTGCAGCAGGGCGAGAATCTCCCGGTCCACGTCGTCGATGAGGTCCCGGACTTCCCGCAGCTCCGGCGAGCGGTCCCGCAGGTCCGGCACCTCCATCGGGATGGTCTCCTCGCTCCCCGCCTGCTCCGCCAGCCGCTGGTGGATGGAGGCCAGGGCCTCCACCAACCGGCCCCGGGCCTCGGCGGCGAAGGGGTTCTCCCGCTGGATGGCCGCGAAGAGGTGCCCGGCATCCGCCCGCACCGCTTCCAGGGTGTATTTAAGTCCCTGGAAGGAGGGGGGCGCGAAGGGCATGTGGTCCCCCACCCCCACATCCAGCAGCCCCTTGGCCACGAAGAAGGCCAGCACGTGGGTCTGGGCCATGTTCCGGTCGTGGGTCTCGGGATCCTGCTCGATGACTTCGCACTCGAGCCCTTCGAACCAGCTCCGGACCTGGACCGCGGCGGCGGGGTGGCGGGGACTGGCGCACACCACCACCCGCAGGGGCCGCTCCGCCCGCGCCAGGCTCAAGGGTCCGAAGAGGGGGTGGG
>CAYZND010000210.1:0-5559 GCA_964479495.1 uncultured Mesoterricola sp. | reverse complement strand
ACGTCGAGCACCGTCTGTCCGGCATGCAGGAAGGGCCGCAGGGCTTTCAGGGAAGCCTCCATCCGGGGAACGGGCATGGCCAGGATCACCCAGTCGGCGCCTGCCACCGCGGCTTCCGGCGACTCGGCCGCATACTCGGACGGAATCTCCGCGTGGGGATCATAGGCGCGGTAGGACTGCCCGAACTGGGTGAGAAGCTGGCCGAGCGCCCGGCCGAAGCGGCCGTAGCCCAGGATGGCGATGGTCATGGAGAGCTCCGAGCCCCGGAATCCAGGTCCATCGTGGGGGACAGATCCGGTATCCAAGTCTGGAAAACCGATGACAGGCTGTCAACCGCGGCCATCTGGCCGGATCCGGCGTCATTCCGAACAAGGATGCGCTGTCCATGGCGGGCGATGTTGGTAAGATGCAGCCAGCCACCCCTGAGGCCGACATGTTCATGAGCGTGTACTCCCTTTCGAGAGCCGCACTGCAAGCGCAGGATGCTCCAGACGGACTGAGCGCCTGGCTCGCGAGCCTGCCCCCCTGGGCCATCCCGGCGGCCATCAGTGCCCTGCTTCTCCTGATCGTGTTCTACCTGAAGCTGCGCGCCATCCCTTCGGAGATCCGCGCGCGCCACAAGAGCACGCTTGATCCGATCCAGCTGGAGGAGCTCATGATCGGCACACCCCCGCAGATCGTGGACCTGCGGCCGAAGGAGGAGTACGAGGGGAAGCAGGGCCACATCCGCGGTGCCCTCAACCTGCCCTTCGCCGAGTTCCAGAAGCGCATCGACGAGCTGGATACGAGCCATCCCCGACCCATCGTGCTTGTGGATGAATCCGACAAGCTCTCCCACCAGGTGATGCCGATCCTCGAACAGCGGGGACATCGCTGGATCTACGTGCTGAAGGGCGGCTTCCGGGCCTGGCGGATGGCCAAGTTCCCCGTCTACTTCACGCCCCAGCCCCCCAAGAAGTAGGCGACCTCAGCGTCCGCAGGACAGGGCCAGCCCGTCGCCTTCGCGCTTCGCCCGGGCCTTGCCGCCCTTCTGCAGCTTGCCGAAGAGGATGGCATCGGCCAGGGGCTTCTTCAGCCGGTCCTCGATGAGGCGCGCCATGGGACGGGCACCGAAGGCGGGGTCGTAGCCCTTGTCCGCCAGCCAATCCCGGGCCTCCGCAGCCACCTCCAGCACCACGCCCTTCTCGTCCAGCAGCGCCTGCAGCTCCTTGAGGTTCTTGTCCACGACCTTCAGGATCTCGGCACGCCCCAGGGGGGCGAAGGGGATGATGGCGTCGAGCCGGTTTCGGAACTCCGGCGAGAAGGCCCGCTCGATGGCGCCCCGGGAGGAGGCGCCCAGACCGGCCTCTGCGAAGCCCACCTTGCGGGCGCTGAGATCCCGGGCTCCGGCGTTGGTGGTCATGATGAGCACCACGTGCCGGAAATCCGCCTTGCGGCCATGGTTGTCCGTGAGCGTCGCGTGGTCCATCACCTGCAAGAGGATGGCGAAGAGGTCCGGATGGGCCTTCTCGATCTCATCCAGCAGCAGCACGGCGTGGGGACTCTTGCGCACGGCATCCACCAGCAGGCCGCCCTCCTCAAAGCCCACGTACCCGGGCGGCGAACCAATGAGACGGCTCACGGCGTGCTTCTCCATGTATTCGCTCATGTCGAAGCGCAGGAACTGCACGCCCGTGATCCGCGCGAGCTGCTTGGCCAGCTCGGTCTTGCCCACGCCCGTGGGGCCCGTGAAGAGGCAGCTGCCCACCGGGCGCTCGAAGCCCCGGAGGCCGGACCGGGACAGCTTGATGGCCGTGCAGACCTGGTCGATGGCCGGGTCCTGGCCGTAGAGCACGGCCCGCAACTCCGTCTCCAGGTTTGCGAGCTTGGTGCGATCGTCGGAGCTCACGGTGCGCACGGGCACCCGGGCCATGCGCGCCACCACGGCTTCGATCTCCGGGAGGCCGATGGTCTTCTTGCGCTTCTTGGCCGGCAGCAGCTTCTGGGCGGCGCCGGCCTCGTCCAGGACGTCGATGGCCTTGTCGGGCAGCTGCAGGTCGCGCAGGTGTCGCGCCGAGAGCTGAACGGCGGCCTCCACGGCTTCCGTGGAGAAGGTGACCCCGTGGTGGGCTTCGTAGTGGCTGCGCAGGCCCTTGAGGATGGCGATGCAGTCTGCTTCCGTCGGCTCGCTCACCTCGATCTTCTGGAAGCGGCGAGCCAGGGGCCGATCCCGGTCGAAGGAAGCCTTCACGTCCTGGTAGGTGGTGGCGCCGATGCAGCGCAGGTCCCCGCTGGCCAGCACGGGCTTCAGCAGGTTGGAGGCGTCCATGGTCCCCCCGCTGACGCTGCCGGCACCCACCAGGGTGTGGATCTCATCGATGAAGAGCAGGGCGCCGGGACGCTTGGCCAGGGCTTCCAGCACGGCCTTGACCCGCTGCTCGAAGTCGCCCCGGTAGCGGGTGCCCGCCAGCAGCGAGCCCATGTCCAGGGCGAAGAAGGGCGCGTCCTTCAGGGCCTCGGGCACCTCGCCGTCCCGGATCCTCAGGGCCAGCCCCTCGGCGATGGCCGTCTTGCCCACGCCGGCTTCACCCACCAGCAGGGGATTGTTCTTGCGGCGGCGGCAGAGCACATGCACCATGCGCTCCACTTCCTCCTGGCGCCCGATCAGCGGATCGATGCGCCCCTCCCGGGCCTTCTGGATCAGGTCGATGGCATAGGCCTTCAGCGGGTCCTGAGCTGGCGGCTCCTCGCCTTCCTCCCCCTCCTCCCGGGGCTCGGCCTTCGGAGATCCAGACGCAGCCATGGGCTGCGTCCCGCCATGGGACAGGAACTTCAGCAGGGGCAGCCGGGTCACGCCCTGCTTCTGCAGGAAATACGCCGCGTGGCTCTCCTTCTCCTGGAGCAGGGCTGCCAGAATGGCACCGCCATCCACCACCTTGGCTTCCGCGGAGATGGCATGGAGGATGGCCCGCTCCACGACCCGGCTGAAGCCGAGGGTGGGGGCGGGATCCAGGGCCAGCGCCTCGGGCAGGACCTCCAGATGGTCCCTCAGGAAGGCCTCCAGGTCGTTGGCGAGCGCAGCCAGGTTGCCGCCGCAGGCTTCCACCACGCTTCTCACCAGGGTATCCTCGCGGAGGGCCAGCAGCAGGTGCTCGAGGGTGAGGAACTCGTGCCGGGCCTCCTTGGCCAGGGCGAACCCCTGCTGGATGGCGTGCTGCAAGGCTTCGGAGATCTGGGGCTGGGGACGGGCCATATCAGTTCTCCGGTTCCAGGGTGCAGAGCAACGGGAACTCGTGCTGCTCCGCCACGGCCTTCACCTGGGCCACCTTGGTGTCGGCCACGTCGAAGGGATAGACCCCCGCCACGCCCTTGCCGCGCTTGTGCACATCGAGCATGATCCGGACCGCCTCGGGCTCGGGCTTGCGGAAGATGGTCTCCAGGACCCAGACCACGAACTCCTGGGTGGTGTAGTCGTCATTGTGGAGGATCACCTTCCACATGGACGGCAGCTGAAGCTTCGGGCGGGTCCGCGTCTTGGTGGCGGTTCCGGAACGGGAATCCTGGTTCGGTCGCGGCATGCCTTGATTCTAATGCAGATATGGTTCTCATGGCCCAGCGGACTTGATCCGATGCAGGAAGAGGACCTCCACCCATGGGCCGACAGGGCACTTTCATCGAACGACTGACCCACCGGGTTCTTGCGGCCACCCTGGGCGCATGGCTGGCCCTGCCCGCTTGGGGGGCGGTACCCGTCATCCGCTACGCCATCTTCCCTGCCCCGCCATTCATGATCGGTGCCGCCCAGGAGCACGATCCGGTCTCAGGCATTGATGTGGAGATTGCCCAGGAGCTCGCTCGCCGCATGGGGTGCGAGCTGCGCTTCATCCGCGCCCCCTGGATCCGCTGCCTGGACCTGATGAAGACCGGGCGGGCGGATCTCCTCAGCAGCGCCTTCAAGACCCCGGAGCGGCAGGTCTACATGGACTACCTGTCCAAGCCGTTCCTGCGCAGCCTGCCCATCGCCTTCTACTTCCGCGCCGACAGCGGCATCTCCATCGACCGCTACGAGGACCTCTACCGGCTCAAGGGCGTTGGAGTCCTGCGGGAAGCCAGCTATTTCAAACGCTTTGACGAGGATCCGAGAATCGCGAAGGTGCCCGTGACCTCCCAGGACCAGCTCTTCCCCATGGTGGCCAGCGGCCGGATGGAGGTCATGGCCGGTTACGTGGACACCGAGAACTACCGCCTGGTGACCGAAGGGTACCGCGGCCGGATTGTGCGTTCCCGATACCTCCACGACGATCCCGTGGAGGTCTTCTTCGCCGTCAGCAAGAAGTCCCCGTTGCGGGCTCGGCTCAAGGAACTGGACGAGTTCCACCGGCAGCTATTGAGGGAGGGCTTCATCCAGGACGTGATCCAGCAGTACAAGCGGCGCTATGAGTGAAAGGAATCCTGCCCCTCCCCTAGGCACCCGGGTATCGTGCCTGATGCCTTTCGTGATGCCTCGGAGCGGAGCATGATGGCCATCCGCCGCAACGTCACCCGGCGCCTCAAGCGGCGGATCGGGAACGAGTACTTCGAGAGCCTGTTCGCCAAGGTTCCCGAGGCCATCGCGCTCTGCGACAGCAAGGGACATGTCATCAAGGTGAACACCGAGTTCCGCCGGATGTTCGGCTATACCCAGGCGGAAGCCATGGGCCAGCTCATCGACGACCTGATCGCGCCCGGGCACCTCCGGGACAACGCGATGCACCTCACCAACACGGGCGCCCGGGGCGAGACCTTCTCCACGGAGTCCGTGCGCCGGCGCAAGGACGGGACCCTCATCCATGTGTCGATCCTCGGGGCCCCCATCCACCTTCACGGCCGCCAGGTGGCGGTCTACGGGATCTACCGGGACATCACCGACCGGAAGGAGGCCGAGGCCGCCCTGCTGGAGAGCCAGCGGGCTCTGCTGGAGACGTATGCCTCCCTCCAGCAGCGCACCACCGAGCTGGAGGAGGCCAATGCCCTGCTGGAGCAGCTCTCCAAGCTGGACGGCCTCACCTCCATTCCCAACCGGCGCTACTTCGAGGACCACTACCGAACGGAGTGGCGCCGGGCCTGCCGGGAGGAGAGCTGGATCTCCCTCGTCATGATCGACGTGGATCTGTTCAAGAGCTACAACGACCTCCACGGCCACCTGGTCGGAGACGAGTGCCTGAGGGACATCGCCATCGCCCTGGCGGAGAAGAACCGCGCCGGGGACCTGGTGGCCCGCTTCGGCGGCGAGGAGTTCGTGGCCCTGCTGGCCAGCAGCACGCCCGACGGCGCATTCCTGGTGGCCGAGCGCATGCGTCAGCGCGTCGAGGAGCTGCGGATCCCCCATGGCGGTTCCCCCGTTTCGCCTTTCGTCACCGTCAGCCTGGGCGTCGCATCCCAGAAGGCTGACCCAGCCTCCAATCCCATGGACCTGCTGCAAAGAGCCGACCAGGCCCTCTACAAGGCCAAGACCCGGGGCCGCAACCGTGTGGAATCGGACCTGGACCGCCTCGAACCGCCCTTGTTTCCGGAGACCGACCCATGAGCCCCTACCTGGAC
>CAYZND010000209.1:0-6347 GCA_964479495.1 uncultured Mesoterricola sp. | reverse complement strand
TGCTCAAGCTCTTCGTGGCGAGCCTGGAGAACCTGGAGGACTTCCAGGGCCGGGGCTTCACCGGGGCCCTGGTCAAGCTGCCCGCCGGCGACTATCCGGACCGCCTGCTGCCTCTGCTGCGGCTTCACCATGGCAACCTGCCGCTCTTCCTCGAATACCGGAGCAAGGACGGGGTGGTGGCCAAGGTGAAGGCCAGCGGCGAGCTGAACCTGCGCTACGATCCCGACCTGGGCGAGAAGCTGGCCCGGGAGGCCGGCTGCGGGCTGACCTGGATCTACTGACCCGGGATCCGGGGCGAGGGATGGGCGTAGAAGCGGACCTGGTGCCGCTCTCCATTCACCCAGGCCCCTCGGTGTCGCCGGAAGCCGACCTGAACGGAGGTGGAGGCATGGTTGGTGCCGCCCGCCTGGATGATCTCGGGGCCTTCGGTCTGGACCAGGGTGTCCGCCTTGTCCGAAGGCCTCACCAGGGCGATGTGCCCTGACTTCCTCCGGTTGGGGTTCTGGAAGACCACGGCCACGGCCTGACCCTCGTTGGCCAGGCGCTGAGCTTCGTAGGGGGAAGCCACCGCCGACCAGCCATAGGTGGTTCCGGCGCTCGCGAGCCAGTCGAACTGGGCATTCGCCAGGTTCTTCTGGCCATGTTCCGGAGGCCTCAGGATCTCGATGCCCAGGCGTTCGCAGGCCGAAGCCACGAATCTGCTGCAGTGGGTCTTCCCGTCCTTCCCGGTGTCCGGATCCCCCGTGCGCCAGTCGATGTGCTTGCCCTTGAGCCAGTGGTGCTCCACGTCCATGCCATCGTAGAAGGCACCCAGGCGCAGGCCCGCAGGGGTGGGCGGCCCGGCGAGGAGGATTCCCTGAAGGGCCAGGGCCAGGAAGGCGGGAAGGATGGGGCGATCCATGGGGGACTCCTGATCCCTATGGAGGACGGGAAGGGCCTCAGGGTTGAGTCCTCTCATGGAAGCACATCTGGGGCACAATGGAATCGACACTTCGGGAGTCCCATCATGCGTTTCCGTGCTTTGACACTGGCCTTTGCCGCCGTGGCCGCCTTCGCCGCGGGCCCCAAGCCCAAGGTGAAGATCACCACCAACCTGGGCAGCTTCATCGTGGAACTGGAGCCGGAAGCGGCCCCCAAGACCGTGGAGAACTTCCTGGGCTACGTGCGCGCGGGCCATTACGCGGGCACCACCTTCCACCGGATCATCCCCACGTTCATGATCCAGGGTGGCGGTGTGACCGTGGACGGCAAGGAGAAGCCGGCGAAGAAGCCCGTGATGAACGAGGCGAAGCAGGCCCTGGACAAAGGTCTCCGCAACACCCGGGGCGCCATCGCCATGGCCCGCACCATGGAGCCCCACAGCGCCACGGACCAGTTCTTCGTGAACACGGTGGACAACGGGTTCCTGGACTTTCCCGGCCAGGATGGCTGGGGCTACTGCGTCTTCGGCAAGGTGGTGGATGGCATGGGCACGGTGGACAAGATCAAGGATGTGAAGACCGGTTTCGGCGACAAGCCCCTCCAGCCCGTGACCATCACGTCCGCCACGCTGGTGCCCTGAGGGTTCCTGCAAGAACGTGCAAGGCCTTGCAGGAACATGCGTCCTGCCGCGATTCATGGGAAGGGCAGCGCCGTCCGATGATTGCGGAAAGCCCATCCCGATCCCATCTTTGAGTTGCGAGCGGAGGTTGCCATGGCCAGGTCCCTGTCGTCCCTCTCCCCTTCCATCGAACGCCGCCTGGCTGGCTGGGAGCAGATCCAGTACCGGCTCGCCCATGCGCCCGAACCCAAGATCCGGCCCACCCTCACCCTTTCCCGACAATTCGGCTGCGAGGGCTTCCCCTTGGCGGAGCACCTCAAGGCCCTGTTCGAGGAGGCGACCGGGGAATCGTGGAACATCTACGACAAGTCCCTGATCGAGAAGGTGGCGCAGGACGAGGACATCTCCCTGCAGCTCCTCAAGAACCTGGGCGACATGAGCCACATGCTCGAAGCCTTGGGTCTGCACCCCTCCACGCATATCACCCACGATGCCGCCTTCGAGAAGGTCGCCAAGGCCATCGTGCAGATCGCCGCCCTGGGCAACGCCGTCATCGTGGGGCGGGGCAGCTCCATCCTCTGCCGGGACTTGCGGAACTGCTTCCACTTTCGCCTGGAGGCCAGCTTCGACTGGCGGGTGGCCAGCATCATGAAGCGGCTCGATGTGGAGCGCAAGGAAGCCGAGGAGATGGTGAAGACCAACACGAAGCTCCGGGAGAAGTTTGTCAGCCAGTGCCTGGGCGAGACCGTCTCCGACCTCAAGCACTACCATGCGATCTTCAACAATGAGCGGCAGACCATCCGCGAGATCGGGGCCGCGATCCTGGCCTACGTGCGCCAGGGCTGGACCGAAAAGGGCACCTTCAAGCACTGAGCGAGGATTTCAGGTCTCCGGGAATCCGGGCATCCTGGACGTTCAGGATTTTCGGAAGGCCCGATGACTCCCAAGACGCTCCAGACCGCCCTCGTGCACTCCGAGTATGCCCCCCCGGCGGGGTTCTCGGCCCTGCCGCCCGCCATCCACCACGCCTCCACCGTGCTGTTCGAGAGCGTGGCAGCGCTCCGTGGTCACGTGCATGACTGGAGCGACAAGTCCTCTTATACCTACGGCCTGAAGGGCACCCCCACGACCTACGAGCTGGAAGCGCGGCTGGCCGAGATCGAGGGCGGAACCCTGTGCCTGGTGACGCCCAGCGGCCTGGCTGCCATCACGCTGGTGGATATGGCCCTCCTCGCCACCGGGGATGATGTCCTCCTGCCGGACAATGTCTACGGTCCCTCCCGGGAACTGGGAAGCTGGCTGCAGGCGCGGCTCGGCGTCACGGCGCGGTTCTACGATCCTCTGATCGGGAGCGGCCTCGCGGGGATGATCCGTCCGACTACGCGCCTGGTCTGGGTGGAAGCCCCCGGTTCGGTGTCCATGGAGGTGCCGGACGTGCCCGCCCTCACTCGGGCGGCCCATGCGCACGGCGCCCTCGTGGCCATGGACAACACCTGGTCCGCCGGGCTTGCCTTCCAGCCCTTCGCGCACGGCGTGGACATCTCCATCCAGGCGCTGACCAAGTACCAGTCGGGCGGCTCGGATGTGCTCATGGGGGCGGTGATCACCCGGGACGCCGAACTGGCGCGGCGCCTGGGGGCCGTGCACCACCTGCTCGGGTATGGCGTGGGGAAGGATGACGCCTACCTGGTGCTGCGGAGCCTGCCCTCCCTGAAGCTGCGCTTTGAAGCCCATGATCGCGGAGCCCGGCAGGTGGCTGCCTGGCTGAAGGAGCGTCCCGAGATCGTCCGGCTGCTCCATCCCGCTTTCCCGGACTGCCCCGGGCACGAGAGCTGGAAGCGCGACTTCACGGGAGCCGGAGGGGTCTTCTCCGTGCTCTTCGCTCCTCGCTTCACCGAGGCGCAGATCGACGCCTTCATCGACGGCCTGGAGCTCTTCAAGATCGGCTACAGCTGGGGTGGCGCCGTGAGTCTCTGCCTGCCGTACCGGATGGCGGACATGCGCGAGCGCTGGGAGGCGAAGGGAACGCTGGTGCGGTTCCATATCGGTCTCGAGGATCCTCAGGACCTGATCGAGGACATCCGGAGGTCCCTCTCGGTGAACCTGGGCTGATATCTTCTATATCGCTGATAAAGAACGGGATGCTTCGAGCTCTTTCCAGAGCGCTTGAGTCAAGATTCGGGGTAGGATGGGACATGAGCGAGCCTACTCATCCCCAGACCTTTCCTCCGCCCAGCCTCGGGAAGGTGGTCGAAGCCCTCTGTTCGGCCAGCGAGAACCTCTCGTCGAGTCCCCAGCCTCCCCACGTGAGGCGGGAGTTCCCGTCCCGCGCGGTCATCTACGAGCTGGTGGAGGATCTGCGTTCCGTGCTCTTCCCTGGGTTCTTCGGTCCCTCCGAGCTGACAGGGGAGACCCTCCGCTTCCATGTGGGCGCCACCCTGGACAAGGTCCTGCACGGACTCCGGGAGCAGATCAAGCGCGGGCTGTGCGTGCCCTGTTCCGAGGCGGAGTGGCTGCTGTGCGACAAGTGCGACGCCAAGGCCTTCGATATCGCCCGGGCCTTCGTGGGCCGCCTGCCCGAAGTGAGGCGGATCCTGGCCACGGACGTCCAGGCGGCCTACGAGGGCGATCCCGCCCTCACCAACCCCGACGAGGCCATCTTCTGCTATCCGGGTCTCATGGCCATCACGAGCCAGCGCATCGCCCATGAGCTGGTGAAGCTCGGCGTGCCCCTCATCCCCCGCATCATCACCGAGCATGCCCACAGCCTCACCGGCATCGACATCCATCCCGGCGCCCGCATTGGCGAGAAGTTCTTCATCGACCACGGGACCGGCGTGGTGATCGGCGAGACCTGCATCATCGGAAACAACGTGAGGATCTACCAAGGCGTCACGCTCGGAGCCAAGAGCTTCCCCCTGGACGAGCACGGCAAGCCCATCAAGGGCATCGATCGCCACCCCATCGTGGAAGACGACGTCACGATCTACTCCAACGCCACGATCCTGGGTCGCGTCACCATCGGGAAGGGCTCCATGATCGGAGGCAACGTCTGGCTCACCCGCAGCCTCCCCCCCGGGAGCACCGTCACCCAGGGGCAAGAGAAAGGTTGATGCGAACGGGGTGTTGACCTGAAAAATACCATTCCCTCAGTGGCAGACTAGCGCGCGTTGATGTCGAGGCATCGCAGGCTGATTTAAAGTTTCCAGAATGTATGGAAATGGGCTGATACAGAAGGCGATTTGGGGTGCTATCATCCCTTGCTTCAATCCCCTTCAACCGGAATCCGGGCGGACCTTCCATGACTTCCCAGGACTTTCCAGCCTTCGTTCAATCGCTGCCAGAGGCCGATCTCCAAGCTCCGGGCCTGCGCGGCTGGCTGCTCCAGGGGGACTCGGGCCAGGTGCTCTACCACGAAGCCGAGGCGGAAGCGGATCTCCCGGAACACACCCACTGCGAGCATTGGGGTGTGGTCCTGCGGGGACGGATGGAGTTGACGATCGAGGGGCGGATCCGGGTCTTCACGCGCGGCGATATGTACCACATTCCGGCGGGGGCCCGTCATCGAACCCGGGTCTTCCCTGGATTCCGCGCCGTGGAGCATCTGGGAGAACGGCACGGTTACCGGGTGAAAAAAGGCCACTAGCTGGCGCCGCATCCTGTCGAGCCCCGCCGCAGGGTTTCCCCGCGCCAGGCCGGATCCTGAACCGGTGTAGACTTCAGGGATCCGATGCCCCAGGACCGGCCATGTTGAAGCAGCTCGGCAAATATGAAATCCTCCGGACCCTTGGGCAGGGCGCCATGGGGGAAGTCTATCTGGCGCACCAGGGCGTCATCGGACGGGATGTGGCCATCAAGACCATCCTGCCTTCCGCTGCCCAGGGGGCCGATGCCGAGGAGCGGTTCCGGCGGGAAGCCACGGCCGCAGGTCGGCTGAACCACCCGAATCTCGTCACGATCTATGACTTCGACCGGGAAGGGGACCTGCTCTACCTGGTCATGGAATATGTGAAGGGCGAGGACCTGGAAGACTTGATCGCCCAGCAGTCCCTGACGCCCTCCCAGTTCCTGGAAGTGCTGGCCCAGGTCTGTGACGGACTCAGCCACGCCCATGGCAACGGCATCCTCCACCGGGACATCAAGCCCTCCAACATCCGGGTGATCCGGGAAGGCAAGCGGCTCCTGGCCAAGGTCATGGATTTCGGGATCGCCCGGACCCAGGACAGCCAGATGACCTCCACGGGCATCGTCATGGGCACCGTGAGCTACATGGCCCCGGAGTACATCCAGTCGGGCCGCTGCTCCGCCCAGGGGGACCTGTGGGCGGTGGGCGTGATGCTCTACGAGTGTCTGACGGGCCGCAAGCCCTTCGGTGGCGACAACACCACGACCATCCTCTTCAAGATCGTGTCCGAGGCACCGGCTCCCATCGAGCCGGACCACATGCAAGGCATCAGCCCCAGCGTGCGGGACATCCTGGACCGAGCCCTCTCCAAGGATCCGGCCGCGCGGTTCCAGACTGCGGAGGAGTTCGCGAAGGCCCTGCGGGCTTGTCGCAACCCGAGCTGGAGCGGCACGCTCGAAGTCACGCAGGCGGTGTCCGCCCCTGCGGCTGCCCAGGTTTCCGCGGCTTCTCCCGCGGAGACGGTGAGCATGGCGAAGACGGCCATGATGCCGCCGGACCCAGGAGCCCCCACCGCCGTGGGACGCCCTCAGATGCCCCTCCCTGCAACGGAGCTCCTGTCGCAGGAACCCCCTCGGGGAGGCCGGTCAAACTTCGGGGTGTTGGTCCTGGCAGGGGCCGGAT
>CAYZND010000208.1:0-6358 GCA_964479495.1 uncultured Mesoterricola sp. | reverse complement strand
GAAGATTGTGAGCTCGCTGATCCTGGAGCCGTGGGCCTTGGCAGCGGCCTCGTGACGGGCGGGAAGCTGCTCTACGGCGCCACGGGTTTTGCGGGGGAACTGGGGCACGTCGTCGTCGACCCCGAGGGGCGGCAGTGCGGCTGCGGCAAGAAGGGATGCCTGGAGACCTATGCCTCCGCCACTGGGATCCGCCGGACCGTCCAGGTGCTGCTGGCGGAGCGCAACGAGCCCAGTCCCCTGCGGGGGCTGGGCTTCCCGGAGCTGACATCCAAGCGCATCTTTGAGGCGGCGCGGGATGGCGATCCCATCGCCCTTGCGGCCTTCGACCGCACCGCCCGCATCCTGGGCATGAAGCTGGCCGACGCCGTGGCCCACACCAGCCCCGAGGCCATCTTCCTGGCTGGAGGCCTGGCCGCTGCGGGGCATGTGCTCTTCGAACCCACACGCCGGTACCTGGAAGCCTTCCTCTTCGGGATGTACGCGGGGACCGTGCAGCTCCTGCCCTCGCGCCTGGAGCCCGGCAACAGCGCCATCCTTGGGGCCGCGGCCCTCATCTGGGACGAGCTCGGATCCTGACGAAGGTCGCCCCAATGCTATACTCCCCGGACCGATGAAAAAGCTGGCATGGATCCTGGCGGCCCTCTTCGGGCTGGCGTTCCTGGGCGCGACCCTCATGAACGCCGATCTGATTGCCAAGACGCGCAGATCCCTGGCCACGGGCGTCTTCCTGGAGAAGCCTGCGGCGGAGGCCGCCCGCTACCACCTGGTCGTGATCCTGCCAGATACCGATGACTCGTTCTTCCAGGGGATCCTGGAGGGCATCCAGGACAGCGCCCCGGTGGTGGATGCGGCCGTCCAGGTCTTCCGCTATCCGAGCTCCTTCCCCCTCGAAGCGGAGCGGTACTTCGAGATCGCCTTGAGGGCCAAGGCGGACGGCCTGATCATGTTCACGCCCCGGAACGACCGGGTCACGGACCGTGCCAACCTGGCGGCCCAGAGCGGTGTGGTCTTCGTGCCCGTCGGTACGGATGCGCCCGCGGGCAGTCCCCCCGGCTTCATCGGCTCCGGCTCCCTGCTGCAGGGCCTGGAAGGCGGCAAGCGCATCTGCATGGCGCTGGGCTCTTCGGCGCGGATCGGCGTGATCCTACCGGCCACGGGCACGGGCGAGCCCATGGAGGAGCCGATCTTCCGGGGACTCGCCTCCGCCATCCGGCCCTTCATCGGCGCCCGGGTGGTGGCCGTGGCCCGGGCCCGCCCCGGCATCCTCTCGGGGGAAGAGACCGCGGCCGCCATGCTGCGCTCCAACCCCGAGGTGAACGCCCTCTTCTGCTCCAGCTCCCGGGATACCATGGGCGCGGCCCAGGTGGTCATCGACATGAACCAGGTGGGCCGCGTGCTCCTCATCGGGGCCGACGAGACGCCCGAGATCCGGCGCTACCTGGACAAGGGGATCATCGCGGCGAGCATCGTCCGGGATTCGCGACGCATCGGCCAGGAGGCGGTCCTGACGTTCTCCCGGTACAAGGAGCATCAGGTCATCGCGAAGCCCGTCGAGGCGGGGTTCCAGGTACTCACGGCCAAGGGGGCGGGCCGATGATCCTGGGAACGGTGCGGCGCAAGATCATCGCGAACTCCATGGTCATCGTCCTGATCATCGCGTCCGCCACGTTCTACACCGGGCTGGCCTCGTCGGAGCTGGCCCGCAGCGTGGAGCTGCTCTTTCGCAACAACCTCCTGATGGAGGACATCCGCAGCTCCCTGGACCAGACCGAGGCCAGCCTGTCGAGCTATCTGACGGACAAGAGCAGTGATGCGCTCAAGGCGTACATCCAGCACTCCACTCGGCTCGCCGAGAAGGCGCGGCGGCTGAACCGGGAGATCCGGGAGGACGAATCCCTGCTGCTCCAGCGGAACCTGGCCGGGCTCATCGACAGCTACCTCCAGGACACCGAGGCCAGCGTGGCGGCCAAGCGGGGCCGCGACGTGAAGGTCTACAGCGAGCGGTACGAAAGCGCCGAGCAGACGGCCGAACTGGCCCGGTTCCTCATCATCCGCATTGAAGGCGTCTTCATTTCGGACTCGCTCAAGGCCTTCTCGGGCTTCGAGTCCCGCATCTCCGCCGTGCTGACCTCCAACGTGGTCCTCATCATCGCCGCCAGCCTGATGGGGATCATGCTGATCTTCCGCTTCTCCTACAAGCTCACCGGCCCCCTGTCGAAGCTGGCGGAAGCCGCCCGGGCCGTGGGACGGGGGGAATACGACCACGAGCTGCCCCTGCCGGAGACGGGCGATGAGATCGGCACCACGGCAGCGGCCTTTTCCAGCATGCAGGCCAGTGTCCGGGGCGCCATTGAGGAGCTCAAGTCCAAGGCGGAGGTGGAGAAGAGCCTGATGGAGGAGCGGATGCGGGTGCTCGACATGGGCCATCGGCTCAAGGATGCCGAGCTGCTGGCGCTGCAGACCCAGATCAATCCCCACTTCCTCTTCAACACGCTCTCCGCGGGCATGCAGCTGGCTCTGGTGGAGAACGCGGACCGCACGAGCGACTTCCTGGAGAACCTCTCGGCGTTCATCCGCTACGTGCTCAAGCCCCCCTCCCGGTCCGTCTGGGTATCCGATGAGATCGAGTGCGTCCGGCGCTACATCTGGCTGCTCAAGCTGCGCTTCGGGGACCGGTACCGGTTCGAGGTGACCGCGGAGGAGGAGGTGATGTCCGTGGAGACGCCGGCGCTGCTGCTCCAGCCCCTGGTGGAGAATGCCGTGGCCCACGGGCTCAAGGACAAGGAGGCCGGCGCCTGGGTCAAGGTGACCGCGCGGATGGTGGACGGCGAGGCCATTCTTTCCGTGGAGGATTCTGGTGATGGCATGGCCCCGGAAGAGGTGGAGCGCGTGTTGCGGGACGGCTCCGAGGACGAGCACATCCACGAGTGCGGCATCGGCCTGCGCAACGTGATCCGGCGCGTGATCCTCTCCACCAACGGGCTCGGACGCGTCGAGCTCGACAGCGTCGTCGGCAGGGGGACCGACGTGCGCATCCACCTCCCCGCTCCAGGAGGTGCCCGATGAAGCGGATCCTCGTGACCGACGATGAACGTCCCGTCATCGAAACCATCTCCCTGATCGTCCGGCGGGAGCTGGCGGGGGAGTTCGAGATCGCCGGCACCGCCATGTCGGGCCGGGAGGCCATCGAAAAGGCGGGAACCCTGGCTCCCGACATCATCCTCATGGATGTCCGCATGCCGGGCATCACCGGCCTCGACGCGATCCGCGAGATCCGCAAGCGCGGCTCCTCGGCCGTCTTCGTCCTGGTGACGGCCTACGAGCGCTTCGAGATCGCCCGGGAGGCGGTGGAACTGGGCGTCATCGACTACCTGCTGAAGCCCGTCTCGAAGGATCAGCTCGGCCGGACCCTGCGGCGTGCCGCGGAGGCGCTGGACCGGCGCACCGAGACGGAACGGCGGGAGATCGAGCACCAGGAGCGCGAGGAGACCATGCGGGGTTTCGTGGAGGCCGCCTTCCTCCATGGCATCGTTCTGGGCGAGCCCTTCGGGGCGGATCTACCGAAGTTCAGGACAGTGCTGGGACTGGAGGAGCCCCTGGTGGTGCTGGGCGCGGTGGCCTTCCTGCCGGTACCCGGTTCACCCAATCCCGAGGAAGACGTCCGATCCCTGCATGAGCGGCTGCGTGCGACGATCCGCTACAAGACGACGGCGATCATGGGGCCGCTGCTCGCGGGTCACGCGGCCATGCTGCTTCCCGTCAAGGCTCCTGCCCTGGCGGAAGAGGCTCTGGCCGACCTGAGACGGTCCATTCAGCAGTCGCATGCTCCGGAACTCGAGAAGGGTACCCTCCGACTCGGTTTCGGCGGCGCGCGGCCCCTGGAGCATGCCAGACTCTCCTGGCAGGAGGCGCTGCGCCACGTACTCACGGGCAATACCACGGGCACGCTGACCTCAGGACAGCATGCGTATGACGAGGACGAAGCCTTCCAGGAGAACCTCCTGGGCGGGGCGGTGGAGCGTGCCCGGCTGAACCTGGAACGGATCCTGGAGCCTCTCCAGGCGCTTCCGGAGGTGCCGTTGTGCGACCGCTACCGGGTCATCGCCCTCTTCGGCTCGGCGGGGCGGGTGCTCGCCCGCCGGGGACTGGCGGATCCCAAGGCCATGCAGGTGGCCATGGACTGCGAGGAACTGCGGCTCGCGTCCAGCGGCCCACTTTTCGTCCTCGCGGCCCAGGCGCGCTTCGCCTCCCTCGTCGACACGCTGGGGCGCACGCCCCGCTGGTCGCCGCTGGTGGCCCGAGCGGTCACCTACATCCACGAGAACTTCGGTCGCGCCATGAGTCTCGAGACCGCAGCCTCCGCCCTGAACATCTCTCCCAACCGGCTGTCCCGGCTCTTCAGCGAGGAGACGGGCCAAGGCTTCTCGGACTACCTCATCGACTACCGCATCGAGCGGGCCAAGGAGATGCTGCTGCAGCCCGGTGCGAGCATCAAGCAGGTGAGCCTCTCCTGTGGCTATCCTGACCCCAACTACTTCTCGCGGCTGTTCAAGAAGGTCACGGGCCTCACACCCACCTCCTTCTCCAGCGGCCTACCGGAGGGCAGCGATGGGACGATCTGACCGCCGGACGGTGCTCTTCCTGGTGCTTGCAGCGTCACTGGCGCTCGTGCTGGTCGTCCTGTCGACCGCCTGCCGGGGCGAGCGGCAGCGTGCAAGGACCGGGAAGCCCCCCGTGATCGGCTTCTCGCTGGATTCGCTCGTGGTGGAGCGGTGGAAGCGGGATGTGGATGTGTTCACCAAGTCGGCCCGGGACCTGGGCGCGGAAGTCCTGCTCGAAGTGGCGGACCAGGACGCGGAAGTCCAGGAGCGGCAGGTGCGCTCCCTGGTTGAAAAGGGCATCGATGTGCTCGTCATCGTGCCCAACGATGCGGACCGACTCTCCACCGTGGTGTCCGAGGTCAAGGCCAGGGGGATTCCCGTGCTGAGCTACGACCGCCTGGTGCGGCGGGCCAGCGTGGATCTGTACATCTCGTTCGACAACGAGAAGGTGGGCAGTCTCATGGCCGAAGCCGCCGCCCGGGCCGTTCCCGCGGGCGGTTTCGTGATCATCAACGGCGCCCGCAGTGACTACAACGCCGTCATGCTGAACCGCGGCATCCACCAAGTGCTGGATCCGCGCCTCGTCTCAGGAAAGACCCGGCTGGTGGGGGAGATCTGGCCGGACACCTGGGACAGCGGAGAGGCCCGCTTGGGGCTGGAATCGGTGCTCGCCCGGGACCGCAGCATCGATGCGGTCCTCGCCGGGAACGACATGCTGGCGGAAGCCGTCATTCGCGTGCTGGGCGAGAACCGCATGATGGGGAAGGTGAAAGTGACCGGCCAGGATGCCGATCTGGCGGCCTGCCAGCGCATCGCCGAAGGCTCCCAGCTGGCGACCATCTACAAGCCCATCGATCGACTGGCCCTGAAGGCCGCCGGTTTTGCCGTGATGCTGGCCAAGGGTGAGCCGGTTCCCACGGATGCCACCATCGACGATGGGGCGGGGAAGGTGCCCTATGTGCGCCTGGAACCGGTGCTGGTGACGAGGGATCTCCTGAAGGCCACCGTGATCAAGGATGGCTTTCATGCGGAAAGTGATGTCTACAGGAATGTTGCGCCTTAGCTCGAGGCGTTCTGGACTTTCCGGCGCCCGGGTTGAGTGGAAAATGCTAGGTTCCCTTCCGTGGGGCGGGTGGTCAATGGAATGCAGGCTTTCGCGGGATCTTTCCTGATGTTGGCTTGGAACGCGGGCGAGAGGATTTCCGCTGTCACAACGATGTGACTTCCGGCCCATAGGCCATGACACCAACTCATAGGAGGGTGATCCATGAAGTCCGCTCGAGTTCTGTTCTCTGCCGCGGCGTTCGCCGCTTCCACGTTCGTAGCCCAGGCTGCCGGTCTGGACGTCGGCATCGTGCTTCCCACCAAGGATGAGCCCCGCTGGCTGCAGGACCAGGCCCGCTTCGAGCAGGTCCTGAAGACTGCCGGCTTCAGCGCCGAGATCCTGTTCAGCCAGGGCGACTCCGCCAAGGAGCGCGCCAACGTCGAAGCCCTGCTGACCAAGGGCGCCAAGGTCATCATCATCTGCCCCCAGGACAGCGCCGCCGCCGCCGCCGCCGCCAACGAAGCCCGGAAGAGCAAGGCCAAGGTCATCTCCTATGACCGCCTGATCACGAACACCGATGCCGTGGACTACTACGTGACCTTCGACTCCGTCCAGGTGGGCGAAGCCTGGGGCAAGTTCCTGGCCGGCAAGGCCGCGGGCAAGGGCAACAACCTCTACCTCTACGCCGGCGCCGCCTCCGACAACAACGCCT
>CAYZND010000207.1:3969-6365 GCA_964479495.1 uncultured Mesoterricola sp. | reverse complement strand
CGAGATCTAGTACGGTCTCGTGGGCTCGGAGATGTGTATAAGAGACAGGTCATGAGGAAGGCCATGATCCAGCGCCGGACGAACGAGACGGACATCCGGCTGGAGCTGAACCTCGAGGGCGGCCCCGTCGCCATCGCCACGGGGCTGGGCTTCTTCGATCACATGCTGAACCAGATTGCCCGCCACGGCGGTTTCGGCCTGACCCTCGAGGCCAAGGGCGACCTCCAGGTGGACAGCCACCACCTGGTGGAGGACGTGGGTCTCTGCCTGGGCGACGCCCTGCGCGAGGCCCTGGGGGACAGGCGCGGCATCGCGCGCTTCGGCGAGGCCCATGCGCCGCTTGATGAATCCCTCGCCCGGGTGGTGGTGGATCTCTCGGGCCGTCCCTACTGCGTCTTCGAGGCCGACCTGCCCGTGATGGTGCTGGGCGACGGCTTCCAGACCGAGATGGTGCGGGAGTTCTTCATCGCCTTCTCCACGCGCGGCGGCCTGAACCTGCACGCCTCCGTGCTCTACGGCACCAACGTGCACCACCGCATCGAGGCCCTCTTCAAGGCCCTCGCCCGGGCGCTCACGCAGGCGGTGCGCGTCGAAGGCACCGAGATCGCCTCCACCAAGGGAACGCTGACGGACTAGGAGCTCCACATGATCACGCTCATCGACTACGGCGCCGGCAACCTCCACTCCCTGGAGGGGGCCCTGGATCGCCTCGGCTTTCCCCACGTGCGTGCCGAGCGGCCCGACCAGGCGGCGCAGGGCGGCGCCTTGGTGCTGCCGGGCGTGGGGCACTTCCACGCGGCCCAGGAGGCCCTGAAGGAGCGGGGCTGGTGGCGCGAAATCCCGCACCTGGTGGCGGACGGCCGGCCCCTGCTCGGCATCTGCCTCGGCCTGCAGCTCCTGGCCGAAGGCAGCGAGGAGAGCCCCAAGGACTCCGGCCTGGGCTTGATCCCCGGCATCGCGCGGCGCCTGGGCCCCGGCGTGAAGGTTCCGCTCATGGGCTGGGCCCAGGTGCAGCAGAAGGCGGCGCACCCGGCCTTGCCGGACCCCAAGAACGGCTGGCTCTACTTCGTGCATAGCTACGCGCTGGAATTGCGCGATGAGACGGTCTACACCGCCGCCCACGGGCGGAGCTTCTCCGCCGTGATGGCCCGGGGCCGCGTGCTGGGCTTCCAGCCGCACCCGGAGAAGTCGGGTCCCTTCGGGCTCGTGCTGCTCCAGAGGGTGCTCCAGTGGATGGGCGAGACGCAGGTTGCGAGCGGGGAGATGCCATGCAACTGATTCCTTCCATGGACCTGCTGGGGGGTCGCATCGTGCGCCTGAAGCACGGCGACAAGCGCTGGATCACCTACTACGACTGGACCGCCGAGGCCTGGATCGAGCGCCTGGTCTCCACCGGAGCGAGGCGCATCCACCTGGTGGACCTCGATGGCGCCTTCGGCGAAGCGCGCCAGCCCGTATTCCGGGAGTTCCCCACGCGCTGGCCTGCGGTGCGCTTCCAGACGGGCGGCGGCCTGCGCAGCCGGGAGGCGGTGCAGGGGGCCCTGGACCTGGGTTTCGACGCCGTGGTGGGGACCCTCGCGGTGGAGAATCCCGCGGCGCTCGCGGGTCTGCCCGGGGAGCGCCTCGTGCTGGCCCTGGACATGAAGGCCGGCGAGGTGGTCACCCGGGGCTGGCAGGAAAAGGCCGAGCGGGGCACGGAAGCCGTCTGCGCGGAGCTGCGCCAGCTGGGCTTCGACCGGGCCCTGGTCACGGACGTGAGCCGGGACGGCACCATGGAAGGACCGGGCACGGCCGCCATCGCGAAGATCGCGGGCCTCGGCTTCCGCGTGCAGGCTTCCGGCGGCGTGCGGGACCTGAAGGACCTTGCAGCCTTGAAGGGCATTCCCGGTGTCGTCGGGGCCATCTCCGGCAAGGCACTCCTGGACGGCGCCCTGTCCCTGGACGATCCCAACGTGCGGGCCGCGATGGCCTCGGAAGAAGGAGGCGTGTGATGGCCGCCAAGCGCGTGATCCCCTGTCTGGATGTGAAGGACGGCCGGGTGGTGAAGGGGGTGAAGTTCCAGAACCTCCGCGACATGGGCCGCCCCGCGGAGCTGGCCTGCCGCTACGACCTCGAGGGCGCCGACGAGGTGGTCTTCCTGGACATCAGCGCCACGGACGAGAACCGCGGCACCCAGGAGGCCTGGGTGCGCGAAGTGGCCCACGCCCTGTCCATCCCGTTCACCGTGGGCGGCGGCGTGCGCAGCGTGGAGGACGTGCGGCGCCTGCTGCGGGCCGGGGCCGACAAGGTGGGCATCAACACCGCGGCGGTGCACAACCCCCAGCTCATCGCCGAGGCCGCCGATATCTTCGGCCGCCAGTGCATCGTGGTGGCCATCGATGCCGCCCGGGACCCGG
>CAYZND010000207.1:0-3959 GCA_964479495.1 uncultured Mesoterricola sp. | reverse complement strand
CTGGGCTGGCGGGTGTTCATCAACGGCGGGAAGAAACCCACGGAGCTCGATGCCGTGGCCTGGATGGAGCAGGTGACGGAGCTGGGCGCGGGGGAGATCCTGCTCACCTCCATCGACCGGGACGGTACTCTGGAGGGCTTCGACCTGGAGCTGCTCCAGAAGGCCGGACGCCTGAGCATTCCCGTCATTGCCTCCGGCGGCGCGGGGACCGAGGCACACTTCCTGGAGGCGCTGCAGCATGGGGCCGATGCGGTGCTCGCCTACCTGAACCGGGAGTCGCTCCAGAGGACGCTGGAGAGCGGCTTCGTGACCTTCTGGAGCCGGTCGCGGCAGGCCCTCTGGCGGAAGGGCGAGACCAGCGGGAACCGGCTGAAGTGCCTCGAGATCAGGATCGACTGCGACGGCGATGCGCTGCTGATCCTTGCCGAGCCGGAAGGACCCACGTGCCACACCGGCGCCGACTCCTGCTTCGAGGGCGATGCGCTGCCTCAGCCCTGGCTGGAGCGCCTGGAGGACCTACTCCGGCAGCGGAAGGCCACGGCCTCGGTGGACGGCAGCTACACCCAGAAGCTCTTCGCACGGGGTGTGGACCGCATCGGGAAGAAGGTGGTGGAGGAGGCGGGCGAGGTGGTCATCGGCGCCAAGAACGTCGCCAGCGATCCCAGCGAGTTCAACCGGACGGAGTTCCTGGGCGAAGCGGCGGACCTGCTCTTCCACTTGCAGATGCTGCTCATCTCCCAGGGCTACAGCCTGCAGGACGCGGCCCGCGTGCTGCGCGAGCGGCACCGGCAGCGGGCCTGAGAAGGAGACGATGTGGAACTGAAGGCGATCTGTGTCTATTGCGGCTCCTCCGAGGGGCGGAACCCTGAATACGCCAAGGCCGCCGAGCGCCTGGGCCGCCTCCTGGCGGAGCGCGGGATCACCCTCGTCTATGGCGGCGCCAACGTGGGGCTGATGCGGATCCTCGCCGATGCCGCCATGGCGGGTGGCGGGAAGGCGGTGGGCGTGATGCCGAAGGCCCTCGTGGAGAAGGAGAAGGCCCATGGGAACCTCACCCGGCTGCACGTCGTGGCTTCCATGCATGAGCGGAAGGCCCTGATGGCGGAGCTGTCCGACGGGTTCATCGCGCTGCCCGGCGGAGCCGGCACCATGGACGAGCTCTTCGAGGTGTGGACCTGGGCCCAGCTGGGCTTCCACCGCAAGCCCTGCGGCCTGCTGAACATCGCCTCGTACTACGATCCTCTGGCGGCTTTCCTGGACCACTCCGTGACCGAAGGCTTCGTGAAGGATCTCCATCGGGACATGCTCGTCATGGCCGATACCCCCGAGGCGATGCTCGACCGCTTCCGCACCTATGTCCCCCCCACCGTCGAGAAGTGGATCCAGCGCAACGAGACCTAGTGATGCCGACGCACACCCCCCATTTCCCCGATCTCCTGTTTCCCGCGGCCAAGCGTCTCCGGCGCTGGGAGGCCGTGCTCATGCAGCTCCTCGAGGCGCACGGCTACCAGGAGCTGAGACCCTCCCTCGTCCTGCGCGAACCGGTCGAGGGACAGAGCATCCGCTTCTTCGACGGCGACCACCTGGTGGCCCTGCGCTGGGACTTCACGGTGGCCCTGGCGCGCATGCTCCTGCGCCGCTTTCCTGAACCGCCCCGGCGCATCTCCTATGCGGGGGATGTCTTCCGCAAGACGGGGCAGCCCTGGGAGCCCGTGGAACACTTCGAGGTGGGCTGCGAGCACATCCACCAGGATCCCGCCGACAGCCGCGAGGTGGACGTGGAGCTGGCCCGGCTCATGGTGTCGCTGCCCGCGGTGCTGGGCCTCAAGGGCGGCATCCTGGCCCTGGGCCACGCGGCCCTGCTGCGGCGCCCCATGGAGGCGGAAGCGCTGCCGAAGCCGCTCTCCAGCCGACTGGTCTGGGCCCTGGAGCGGCGCTCCCTGCACCGGGCCGCGGAAGCCCTGGGAGACCATCCCGCCGCGCGGCGTCTGCTGGCCCACGCGGAGACCCTGCTGGCCGACCCCGATGGCGAGGCGAGCCTGGCGGCGCTGGGACACAGCCCCTATGCGGTGCTGCTGGAGGAGGAACGTTCACATCTCCACCGCGCGCTCACGGCGCTCACACCCCTGCTGCCGGACAACCTGGTGCTTCGCCTGGACCTGGCGGATGTGAAGGGCCTCGACTTCTACACGGGCCCCACCCTGCGCCTCTGGGCGCCGGGCGCCCAGCAGGAACTGGCCGCAGGCGGGCGCTACGACGGGCTCTTCCCGGAGCTGGGCCGCCCCTGGTACGCCGCCGGCTTCTGCGTGCGGCTCACCCGTCTGCTGGATCTGGCGGAGACACGGCCGGAACTTTTCGAAACGGAATGAAATGACCACCACGAAGACGCAAAGGCCCGAAGGAGAACAGGAAGCCATCAAGGAAAGCGCTTCTCTGGGGCTTTGCACCTTCGCGCCTATGTGGTGAATCTTTTAGGAAATCCCATGTCGATCCTCATCGCACTCCCCAAGGGCCGCATCGCGGACGAGCTGCTGCCCATGCTGGCGAACACGCCCCTCGCACTGGACGCGAAGGCCATGAAGTCCCGCGTGCTCCGCATTCCGACCGCGACACCGGGCGTCGAGGCCCTCCTGCTCAAGGGCAGTGACCTCCCCCGCTACGTGGCAGGCGGCGTGGCCGCCCTGGGCATCGTGGGGTCTGACACCCTCGACGAGTGCGAGGTGGACCTGCTGGAGCTGGCGGACCTGAAGCTCGGCACCTGCCGGCTGTCCCTCTGCGCGCCTCGGGGCATCACGCTGGAGGCCCTCCGCCTGAAGCCACACCTCCGCATCGCCACCAAGTACGTGCGCATGACCCGGGCCTGGCTGAGGTCCCAGGACCTCACGGCGGAGCTGGTCCCGCTCCAGAGCAGCGTGGAGCTGGCGCCCATCCTGGGCTTGGCGGATGCCATCGTGGACCTGGTCCAGACGGGGAGCACCCTCAAGGCCCACGGGCTCTGCGAAGTGGAGGTGATGGGCCGGACCTCCGCGCGGCTGGTGGCGTCCCGGGGGGCCTACCTCAGCGAGCCCGGGGCGATTGCGCCCCTGGCCCGGCTGCTTACGGCGGCGCTCACCAACGCCTGACGCGCTCAGAACTTCGTGATGGCCGGTCCCGGAAGGGGCTGTCGAGGGTAGTACGTCCGGTAGATGCGTTCGAAGGTGCGGTCCTTCTTCATGGCCTCGAGGGCGTCATTCCAGGCATGCACGGTCTCGGGATTCGTCTCCTTGGAGAAGGCGATGAAGTACTGGGATTTCAGGAAGGGCATGGCCTCGCGGACATCGGCGCCTTTGTACCCCGCCGCCTCCATGACATCCTCCACCGAAAGGGAGGCTGCGGCGAAGGCGTCGATGCGTCCCGCCATGAGCTTCTTTGCGTTCGCCACGTTGTCGATGGTGCGCTCCAGGTTCGCGAAGCCGGCCTTGGTGAGGAAGAGGTCCCGGGCATCGTCCCGGTAGACACCGATGGCGCCCAGCATCTTGGCTTCCTCGAGGGACTTCAGGGTGACCTTGGAATCCGCCTTCACGTAGAAGCAGAAGCTGACCTCCACCAGGGGGCCCACCCACTGGAAGAGGCTGTTGCGTTCCGCCGTGCGGGCGGTGGAAAACAGCGCCACACCGGGCTTGGCGAGCAGCTCCTGGTAGCCGCGGGCCCAGGGCACCACCTTTATGGGATCTTTGCTGCCGACCCGCTTCTGGATCTCCTGGACCACTTCCACAGCCAGGCCGGTGAGCTTTCCGTCCGCCCCGAGGAACTGCACCGGGGAGTTGATCTCGGTGTAGATGGTCAAGGGCTGGGCCTGGAGCGGGACCGCCAGGAGGCCTGCCAGCGCTCCCATCCCCATCCAGCATTTCATGGAACCTCCCTTAGAGGGTGTCTGCAAATAATATTGACTGAGAACAAAAATAACCGAGCCTTGTCTC
>CAYZND010000206.1:0-6366 GCA_964479495.1 uncultured Mesoterricola sp. | reverse complement strand
ACTTGAGCAGCGCCAGCAGGTCTTCCATCGGATAGGGCTTGAGCAGACTGCCTGCGATCCATGGTTTGCTCAGCACGTCGGGCAGCGCCCGGGAGGCCGTGGAGAGGATCACCTGCTGGAGCCGCTTCTGGCGCCACTGGATGGCAAACCACTCCTGCAGGTCGCCGGCAGCATCGGCCGTCTCGCTGACCAGCACCTCGGCCACGCCATCCTGGAGGAGGGCCTCCGCCTCCTCCCGATCCTGGGCTTCCCGCACGGCAAAGTCCTTCAGGGCACCGGCGATGCGCTTGCGGAAGAAGGCGCTCGGCTCCAGCACCAGGATGCCCCAGGGAGAGGGGAAATCGATCAGCCGCTCCTCGGGACATCCCACCGCGAGCAGGGCCGAGCGGGAGGCCTGCCCCAGGGCGGACCGTGGGTTGCAGCGTCGCAGGAGGTCCAGCAGGGGCTCCTGGGCAGCGGCAGTGGCGAGGCGTCCCGCGAGTCCCGCCAGCGCTTCCAGGCTGACTTCATCCACCCCTGGCCGAAGCAGTTCAGCCTCGACCAAGGCTTCCAGCTCCGCCCGTGCCTCGAGCCCCAGTATCACGCCGGGCCTGTCCAGGGCCGCGAGAAGGCCCCGGAGGATGCCGACCTCCCCCGGCGCGTAGGCCATCACCAGTTCCCGCACGGGATTCCCGCTGGAAGCCAGCACATCCTGCTCGCGCCGCTTCCGCTCCAGCTCGCGCATGGCCACGGCCACAGCCTGCTGTTGATCCCGGTCCCAGGTGGGCCTTTTGCGCTGCTCGGCCACCACGGATCCGATCCGCTGCTCCAGCTTCTGGAGCCAGACCTGATCCAGGGTCCAGAAACCCTGGGTGGCGAGGATCGCCTTGTACCGGTAGCCCGGACCCTCGTCGAAGCAGGCCTCCAACAGCTGCTCCAGGAGCTGGCACTCGTCCGGCAGCAGGCTGTGGTGGAAATCGTGGCGAAGGCGGCAGATGGCCTCGATGGCCAGGAGCTGGATCTCGGGATTGCGGATCTCGAGGGCCTTGCCCAGAAGCCCCCGGGAGGCTTCCGGCGAGTTCATGGCCATCAGGCTCTCGGCCACGGCGCGCTGGAGCCGGGGCGACTGCCCCCCCCGCAGCAGGCCCAGCAGCGGTTCCACGGCGGGCAGGTACATCAGGACGCCCAGGCAGCGGATGACGCCGATGAGCGTGTCCTCCCGTTCGGCCCGCTCGAGCTCATCCAGGAGGGCCGGTCCGGCCGCGGTCATGCCGTTGAGGGCGAAGATCTCCAGAGCCCGCTCCATCTGGTCGGCCTTCCCGGAACGGAACAGGTCCATGGCCAGCTCGAAGGCGCCGGGCAGTTTGCCGAAGTAGCGGATCGCCAACTGGGCGATGTCCACGATGGGATCGGCCATGGCCTTCAGGAAGAAGGGCAGCAGGTTCGGCCGCAGGCGCTCGCCCAGGACCGTAAGCCCCTCTTCCCGCCAGCGATGGTTGGTGGCGACCAGGATGAGTTCCCGGAGTTCCTGATCTTCATCGTCCAGGAGTTCCGCAAAAGAGCGCCCGAAACCATCGCCACCGGCGCCGCCTTCGTAGGCCTTTCGGAAGAGCGGCATGACGTCATCCTTGCCCAGGACTCCTCGCCGGGCGAACCGCACCATGCCCTCCGCACAGGCATCGAGGGTGCCCTGCAGCCGCTGGGTGCGCTGACGCTGCTCGTCCAGGGGCTCGGGCATCAGGTTGGCCAAGCGCACCGAATGACCCAGGGCCAGATCCGCCAGGCAGTCCACCAGCCGGGTCTCCTTGAGCCCCTGGATGACCCCCCGGAGCTGCTGCACCGCGGGAAGGGCATCGCCTTCGGGATCCTCGAGGGTCTTGTCGATCTCCGCCAGGAGGGCCCGGTGGGGTTCGGCTCCGGGGCAGCTCCGCAGCCGCTCCAGCACGACGTTCTTCACGCCCTGGGCCGGGGCGCGCTTGATCTGCTCCTGGGTGCTGCGAAGCCAGTTGTCCAGCAGGAGGGCAGCGCAGGTTGTCTCGAAGCGCTCCACCAGGAACCGCCCGGCCTCCTGCCGGTGGAGGGAGGAGATCACGCGAAAGGCCTGGAAGGACGCCATGTTGTCCGGGTGGTCGCACGCCGTGATGAGGTCGGGCAGATGTTCCAGCTTGACGCTGCAGATGAGGTGCTCCACGGCCTGGTTCGACAGCTTTGGATTCCGACTGCCCAGCAACAGATCCCGGAAGTGGAAGCTGAAGGGCTGGCGGGGCTCCAGGAAGGCCAGCTTGCGGGAGACGATGGCCTGCAGAGCCGGTTCCTGCCGCTGCCAGGCCACCTGCCTCAGGGCGTCGGTCTCGGGCTCCCCCCCCATCTGCACCAGGGCGCGACAGCCCTCCTCGAACAGCTCCTCGTTCGTCTCGTGCATGAGGGACCGAAGGAGGACCGCCGTCCAGCCGGGGCTGGGGAAACGTCCCGGGCTGGACAGGATCAGGCGCTTGAGGGACCAGGAGGTCGTGGGTCGGACCAGGCGAAGCCCCAGTTCCGGAAGGGCCTCCTCGAGTGCCTGGGGCAGGAGCGCCCGGAACAGGGCTACATCGTTCTCATCCTGGTCGTCGAAGGCGTTGAGCAGGGCCACCAGCTCCTTCATCGCCGCGCTCTTCGCATCCACCATGCCCTGCTCCGAATAACGATCCTTGGATGCCACCTGGATCGGTGCATCCATCTCCGTTCGTTAGTTTTATCAACTCCGGAACTCCGCCTTGAGCTGCATCTGCGCGTCGAAGTGGTGGCTGGGATGGAAGGCCAGGGGCTGCAGCTGGTCGAGGTGCGCCAGGTGATCCCGGTAGGTCGCGAGCATCTGGGTCCGCTGCTCCTTGCTCGCATGGGCGGGCGAGTAGGCAATGAAGGGCGGCAGCACCTCGAAGCCGCAGAAGTAGAGAACGCCGTGCTGGATGGGAAAGAGGATCTTCTCCATGTCCCCATTGCGACCATTCGGCGAATACATGAAGTCGGGTCCGCCCGTGGTGATGGAGAGCATGGCCCGGCGGCCCTTCAGTCCGCCCGTGTCATACCACTGGCCGCCGCCGTAGGCGAAGCCCATGGACATCACCCGGTCCACCCAGCCCTTGAGGATGGCGGGCATGCTGAACCACCAGAGCGGGAACTGCAGGATGAGCAGGTCGCAGTCCCGCAGCTTCTTCTGCTCCATCAGGATGTCGTGGGACAGGGTGCCCAGCTCGGCAGCCACCTTCTCCTCCGCCTGACGCTTCAGGTAGTGCTTGTCCCGCCGTTCCAGGAAGTCCTCGCCGTCGGCCACGGCCTTGAACTTCATCCGGTACAGGTCCGAGACGACCACGGAATGGCCCTGCTCCTCGAAGGTCCGGATGGCCGTGTTCTTCATCGCTCCATTGAAGGAATGGGGTTCTTCGTGCGCATACACGATGAGGACCTTCATGGGCGCCTCCTGGAGTGCCCCTACTCTGCCCCCAAACCGGAAGGCTTGCAATCAAGGGACGTCCATGGGACTTTAAAAAGATCCGATGGAGGAGCGGTCCCCATCAGTACCTGCAGCGAGGGCGATGAACCCGCTGACCTGCAGCGAAAGGGGAGGATCGCCGAAGGGGTTGCGAGTCATCGACGCAGACCTTGGACGCCTGGGCTAAATCCCAGCGGCTGCCACGCCGGCCACCCGGCGTGGAGTGCCTAGGAAGAGTGGTCCGGAATCTCCCAGGCCGCTTCCACCTGGCACCGTCGTACGTTCGAGGTCGCCGATGGAACTCGCCACCACTCACCCACTGTCCACGCCCCCTTCGGAGGGACGGAAGGCGAAACGTTAGGGGTCGTTGCGAATCCCCTGGCTTTGGCAGGGGAACGCTACGACCCCTTTTGCCGGACTTTCACGGCCTGGCCGATACGTCGAATCGATCCATCGGCACCCCGTCAACGTCTTCGTCCCCATCCACCCTGATCCGAAGGAGAATGTGTTTATGAATGCCATCGTCATGAAGTTCGGCGGAAGTTCCGTCGCCAATGCAGCCTGCATGCGCCAAGTGGCCGACCTGGTGAGGTCCGCGGCGCACCAGCCCCCCCTCGTTGTCCTCTCCGCCATGGGCAAGACCACGAACGGTCTCTTCGCAGCGGCCCAGGCCGCCGAGCGCGGGGACCTGGAAGGCGCCATCTCCGCCATGCAGGCGGTGTTGGCCACCCACCTCACGGCGGCCAGCGACCTGTTTCCGGCCGGTGTTCCGGAGACCTTGGAAACCAGTCTGGCCGAGCGCTTCCGCGAGCTGGAGCTGATCCTCCGGGGCGTCGCCCTGCTGAGGGAGCTGAGCCCCCGCAGCATGGACGCCATCGCCTCCTTCGGCGAGCGCCTGTCCACGCTGATCTTCTCCGCCTTCATCGGCGCCCCGCTGGTGGATGCCCGAAAGGTCATGCGCACCGATGACACCTTCGGCGAGGGGCAGCCCCGTTTCGCCCTGCTGCCGGAGCTGGCGGCCCAGCACTTCGCACCGCTCCTCCGGCCCGGTCAGCCCGTGGTCACCCAGGGCTACATCGGGTCCACGGAAGAGGGGCTCACCACGACCCTTGGACGGGGGGGGAGCGACTACTCGGCGGCCCTCTTCGGCGCCGCGCTGGGGGTGCAGGAGGTCCAGATCTGGACCGATGTCCAGGGCGTGCTGACCTGCGACCCGCGCGTGGTGCCCGAAGCCCAGAGCATCGACCAGCTCACCTTCGCGGAGGCCGCGGAGCTGGCGGCCTTCGGCGCCAAGGTGCTGCACCCTGCCACCATCCAGCCGGCGGTGGAGGCGGGCATCCCGGTGACGGTACGGGACACCCAGCGCCCGGATGGCCTCTTCACCACCATCGCCCCCGACACCCGCTCGGGGCGGGCCGTGACAGCCCTGGCCACCCGGGGGCCCGTCACGGTGCTCACCGTGAATTCCACCCGGATGCTGAACCACAGCGGCTTCCTGGCGAAGCTCTTCGACGTCTTCCGCCGCCACGGTGTGAGCGTCGACCTCATCGCCACCGCCGAGGTCAGCGTCTCCCTCACCGTGGAGGCCGATGCGCCCCTGGAGGCCCTCATCGCGGAGCTCTCCACCTTCGCGAATGTCGTGACCGTGCGGGACCGCGCGATCATCGCCGTGGTGGGCGAGCGCATCAAGCAGACCCCCGGCGTGGCTGCGCGGGTCTTCGCCGCCCTGGGCGGCATCAACATCGAACTCATCAGCATGGGGGCCAACGAGATCAACCTGAGCCTCGTGGTACCCCAGTCCACCGTGGTCGATGCACTGCGGCGCCTCCACCGGGCGCTCATCGAGGAGGCGGTATGCGTGTAGGACTCTTCGGCCGGGGCCGCCTGGGCTCCGCCATCCTGGCCTGCGCCCGGCGTCAGGAAGGGCTGGAGATCGCCTGGTCCGTGGACCAGGGCGAGACACCCGCCGGTCCCGTGGATGCCGCCATCGACGCCTCCGTGGCCGGTGCCGTGGAGAGCCACCTGACCTGGGCGCTGGACACAAGCACCCCCTTCGTCATCGGCACCACGGGCTGGGAGATCCCCGACCTGGCAACTCGCGTGGGGGATCGCATCGGCGTGCTGACGGCCTCCAACTTCTCCCTGACGGTGGCCCTCCTGGCGCGCCTCGCCACCGTGGCGGGCCGCTATGCGCAGCTCGACCCTGCCCGGGACGCCTATGTCTTCGAGCACCACCACCGGTTGAAGGCGGATGCCCCTTCGGGTACCGCCAAGACCCTGGCCGCGGCCGTCATGAAGGGCTGCCCCAGGAAGACCGAGTGGCTCATGCCGCCGCCCGAGGGGGCGCTGAAGCCCCACCAGCTCAGCGTGGGCGTCCTCCGCGCGGGCACCGAGTTCGGCTTCCACACCGTGGGGATCGACACGCCCTCCGAGACCCTGGAGCTCTCCCACCGGGCCCGGTCCCGGGAGCCCTTCGCCGAAGGGGCCCTCACCGCCGCCCGCTGGTTGCAGGGCCGCAAGGGTCTCTTCACCATGGAGGATCTGGCCGCATCCATCCTCAATCCCCTGTTCGACTTCGGAGTGAACCCATGACCCGCATGTTCTCTGGCCTTGCCGTCGCCCTCGCCACCCCCTTCCTGGAGGACGGCGCCCTGGACCTCGATGCCTTCCGCCGCCTGGTCCGCCATGTGGTGAAGGGCGGCGTGGACCACCTCGTGGTGCTGGGCACCACGGGCGAATCGCCCACCCTGAGCGACACCGAGCGGGACGCCCTCATCGAAGCCTGCCTCGAGGAGGCCCAGGGCCACTCGGTGATCGTCGGCGCGGGCTCCAACGAGACCGCCCGCACCGCCGCCCTGACCCGCCGTGCCCAGGCCCTCGGCGCCGATGGCGCCCTGATCGTGACGCCCTACTAC
>CAYZND010000205.1:0-6395 GCA_964479495.1 uncultured Mesoterricola sp. | reverse complement strand
GTCCTGGCCCTGCCCATGACGATGGCCGTGAACCGGGTGGTCGGCAGCCTGGGCTTCCGCCTGCCCCTGCCCCTCGTGGTCTCACCGTCGGCCTTCCTGCTCTGGATGGGGATCGTGCTCACCGTCTCGGCCGTGGGGGGCTTCCTGCCCGCCCGGCGTGCTTCCCGCCTGAGCATCCGCGAAGCGTTGGCGTACGTATAGCGGCGCGACCCCACCTTCCCTCCCCTCGCCTAGGGGAAAACACTTCCGCCTAATACAGTGGCCGAGAAATGCAGTGGTGCCAAATGTGGTGCAGCAACCGGTTGATCGAATGAAGCAATAAAAACTCTAGGCAGTAGCGACGCTAGCCTGGTTGGGTCAGGAGATAGGTCGCGATGACTTCGACCGAAGCCCTAAAAATCGAATGGCCTCATCCTTAGTTAGGTATCGCTCGAGCTTTAGTATTCCCGAGCCGTTTCTCAAGTCTGTCCTCTTTCCTTTTATTCTTCGTCGGAGCAGAAACTTATAACTCTTCATTTTTACAGTTAAAGATCGAATCATAGAACTCACTCACTTCTTCCCTACCCGTTGACCTTGCAGGCGCCTCCCCACTCTCTGCGACGCTGCCCACGCAGGGTGCTGCCCTTTCTTGCTCCACCGTGCGGATGTCTGGGCATTCGTGTGACCAAGCAATGCAGCGCTGGTCTGCAAGGACATTTCGAGATCAGCAGCCGTGTTCCCATGCGCATGACGAACGGCATGTCGGCGCAAGGTGGCTGGCTCCTTCACACCAGGCTGATGCGCAGCGGGCATTCTTCGGGGAGGTCACAGAGGTCGGCGGAGCCCTCGGTGGTGCCCAGGCAGCCGCTCATCCCGCTGCAGGAGAGAAAGGTCCGGACGACAGGGGAGCCCATGCGGGTCTTCTCCAGGAGGGTGATCACCTTCACGTGCGCTTGAGCGACCGGACAGGTCAGGATCCTCCCTGAAGTCGACACGCGCGCCACCTCCACTCACAGACCATTATCCCCCAGGGCTCCAGCCTCCGCATGGCTTGGATGCAGAGATCCGCCCGCTCCATGCGCGAATGCAAGCTGGGTTCAGAAGATCAACACGGTCGATGCAGAGAAACCCGACCTCGCAGCGCACCCCGAAGCGCCGCTTCACCCGTGTCCATGTCCTGTGGCCTCCTGCAGATGGAAGATCCGTCCGTCCAAGGGCGAAACGAATAGACCGACGCCCATAAGGCCGAAGGACTGCACTCCGTTCACCGCTCGGACCCGTAACGACCGGCCAGCCCGCGCACGGAGCCCCCGCCCCGTGGTGGAAAGGGTCCCTTCCATTTCGGGGGGAATGGCTGTGAGCCGCTGCACATATGCGATTTTGGATGATTTCTTGACATTGGCTTGTACCTGTATATACATATACCACGCCCCTTCAACAGGGCGACGGCTCCCTCGGGCCCTTCGCTTCGCGCCGCAGCGCGCCAGGAGTACTCCATGTCCGCCATCGTTCCTCCCGACATCGACATCGCCCGCGCGGCCACACTGCTGCCCATCGAGCGGATTGCGGAGAAGCTGGGCATCGGCCTCGACGACATCGAGCACTACGGCAAGACCAAGGCGAAGGTCTCCCTGGAGCTGTATCGCCGGCTCCAGGACAAGCCCATGGGCAAGCTGGTGCTGGTGACGGCCATCACCCCCACGCCCGCGGGCGAGGGCAAGACCACCACGACCATCGGTGTGACGGATGCCCTCAACCGGATCGGCCAGCAGGCCACCTGCTGCATCCGCGAGCCGTCCCTGGGGCCCTGCTTCGGCATCAAGGGCGGCGCGGCGGGCGGCGGCTACTCCCAGGTGGTGCCCATGGAGGACATCAACCTCCACTTCACCGGTGATTTCCACGCCATCGGCGTGGCCCACAACCTGCTGGCGGCGGCCCTCGACAACCACATCAACCATGGCAACGTCCTGCGCATCGATCCCACTCGCGTCCTGTGGAAGCGTGTGGTGGATATGAACGACCGCGCCCTGCGCCAGATCATCGTCGGCATCGGTGGCACCGCCAACGGTCAGCCCCGGGAGAGCGGCTACGACATCACCGTGGCCTCCGAGGTGATGGCGGTCTTCTGTCTCTCCGAGTCCCTCACGGAACTGAAGACCCGCCTCGGGAAGATGATCGTGGCCTACACCTACGACAAGAAGCCCGTCACCGCCGCGGACCTGAAGGTCCATGGCGCCATGGCCGCCCTGCTGAAGGACGCCATCAAGCCCAACCTGGTGCAGACCCTGGAGCACAACCCGGCCTTCGTGCACGGCGGCCCCTTCGCCAACATCGCCCACGGCTGCAACAGCCTCCTCGCCACCAAGCTTTCCCTGCACCTCAGCGAGTACACCGTGACGGAGGCCGGCTTCGGCGCGGACCTGGGTGCCGAGAAGTTCGTGGACATCAAGTGCCGCCAGGCGGGTCTTTCCCCGGACGCCGTGGTGCTGGTGGCCACGGTGCGCGCCCTCAAGATGCACGGCGGCGTGGCCAAGGACGCCCTCACCGCGCCCAACGCGGCCGCCGTGGAGAAGGGCATGGCCAACCTGCTGAAGCACATCGAGAACATCAAGAGCTGGGGCCTGCCCGTGGTGGTGGCCATCAATGCGTTCACCAGCGACACGGACGAGGAGATGGGAGTCATCGAGAAGGGCTGCGCCGCTCACCACGTGAAGGCCATCCGGGCCAGCCACTGGGCGGAGGGAGGCGCCGGCGCCGAGGCCCTGGCCCACGAGGTGGTGACCCTCACCAGCGGCGCCCCCGCCCAGCTCCAGTACACCTACGAGGATGACCTGCCGCTCTGGGAGAAGGTGAAGACCGTGGCCCAGCGGATCTACGGCGCCAACGACATCATGGCGGACGTGAAGGTGCGCCAGAAGTTCAAGAATCTCGAAGAGAACGGCTATGGCGCCCTGCCCGTCTGCCTGGCGAAGACCCAGTATTCCTTCTCCACGGACCCCGGTCTGCGCGGCCGGCCCCGCCACTTCGACGTGCCCATCCGCGACGTGGCGGTCTCGGCCGGTGCCGGCTTCGTGGTGGTGCTCACGGGTGACATCATGACCATGCCCGGCCTGCCCAAGGTGCCCTCCGCCGAGCTCATCGACATCGACGACGAGGGGCGGATCACGGGCCTCTCCTAGATCCAACCCAGCCCCGCCGCCCTTTCCTTGAGGAGTACGAGTCCGTGCGCAGCAACCGCTGGCTGATCGCCGCCGCCTCCGTGGTCACGCATGTCTGCCTGGGCAGCGTCTACGCATGGAGCGTCTTCATCCCGGCCCTGCAGCGCCAGACCGGCTGGACCAAGCCCCAGCTCACCTGGGCCTTCTCCCTGGCCATCGCCTGCCTCGGCCTCACGGCCGCCCTGGCGGCCCCCCTCATGCACCGGCTGGGTCCCAGGGTCACCGTGGGCTGGTCCGCCCTGTTCTTCGGCATCGGGCTGCTGGGCGCGGGACTGGCCGTCCAGTTCCAGGCCCTCTGGCTGCTCTACGCCTGCTATGGCGTGATCGGGGGCATCGGCCTGGGCCTGGGCTACGTGCCGCCCGTCACCACGCTGATGCGCTGGTTCGCGGACCGCAAGGGATTTGCCACCGGCCTGGCGGTGGGGGGCTTCGGCCTGGGTGCGCTCCTGGCCAGCTTCCTCGGCGAGGCGCTCCTGCACCACGTTTCCAGCGCCCGGGCCTTCGGGCTCCTGGGCTTGGGCTATGGCGCCCTGATCCTCTGCGCCTCGCGCCTCCTGGCGCTTCCGGAGGATGGTTCCCGGACGACCGCTGCGCCCACTCCCGCGACGTCACCCTTCGCGGAGCTCCGTTTCTGGCTGCTCTGGTCCGTGTTCTTCGTGAACATCGCCACGGGCATCCTGCTCATCGCCCTCGCCCGGCCCATGCTGGAGGAGGCCTCGCAGGGCGTGGTGCCCCTGGTTTCCGCCGTGGCCGCCGTGGCCCTCATGGGACTCTTCAACGGCCTGGGGCGGCTGGGCTGGTCGAGCCTCTCGGACCGCCTGGGACGCACCGTCACCTGGGGAATCATGTTCGTGGTCCAGGGCGCGGTCTTCCTGCTCCTGCGCGGCGGTGCCTCCCCGGGAACCCTGGCCATCGGCCTGTGGATCATCGCGAGCTGCTATGGAGGAGGCTTCGCCCTCTGCCCCGCGCTCGTGGCCGACACCTTCGGGTCGCACCGGGCGCCCCGCCTCTACGGCCTGGCGCTGACGGCCTGGAGCGCCGCCGCCCTGCTGAGCCCGCCCCTGGCAGCCTGGATGCGGGAAGCCTTCGGGTCCTACACCGCCATCCTCGGGGCCTGCGCGGGAGCCAGCCTCCTGGGCCTGCTGCTGGTGGCCGTGCTCCGTCAGGCCCGCCAACCCGAAGAACTGGCCGAGGAGCTGTCCGAAACCATCACCCGAACCACTGCTGCCCGCTGACCTGGAAGCGCGTGCCCAAGCGGTAGCGGGAGCCCGGATGGACGCAGCGCACGAAGGTGACCACGGTCTGGTTGGCCCAGGTGCGCCGCGTCAGGACCAGGCAGGGCTGCCCCGCACGGATCTCCAGGAGCTCCGCTTCGTCCGCCGTGGCGGGGACCGCGTCCACCACGTGCTCCACCTCGTTGAGGGGCACCGCCCTCAGCAGGTACTCCGAGGGCTGGATGGTCGTGAAGTCCTGGTTGATGAAGTCCGGGGCCGCCTTGGGATTCACGTAGCGGTCCTCGATCTGGATGGGGACACCGTTCTCGCGGTGGACGCAGACGGCGTGGTAGACGGACTCGCCGGTCTCCAGGGCCAGGGCCGCGGCCACTTCCAGGTGGGCGGACTCCCGGGCCACCCGGATCACGTCGCAGCCGTATTCGTGCCCGCGGGCTCGGATCTCGTTGGCGATGTTCGTGACCTTGAGGAGGCCCGACTGGGGCCGCTCCTCGGCCACGAAGGTGCCGATGCCCGCGTAGCGCACCAGGATCCCCTGCTCGGCCATCTCCCGCAGCGCGCGGTGCACGGTCATGCGCGAGACGCCCAGCTCCGCCACGAACTCGTGCTCGGAGGGGATCCGGTCGCCGGGCTTCCACTTGCCCGCGTGGATCTTCTGCCGGATGTGGTCCTTCACGAGCTGGTACAGGGTCGTCGGGCCGGCACCGGCGCGCAGGGATCCGGACTTCTTGGTTTTCGGCACGGAAGACCTCATCAGGCATTCAATTGTGGGAGTTCCAGAAGGCGAACGCAATCAAGGCTGGAAAAGCGAGAGGCCCGCGGCTGGAGCACCGCGGGCCTCGTGTCGCGAATGCCTTGCCCTACTTCAGCATGGGCATCTTGAGCCCCTTGGCCTTGGCGGTGGCCTTGGCGATCTCGTAGCCCGCATCGGCATGGCGCATGACGCCGGTGCCACAGTCGTTCCAGAGCACGCGCTCCAGACGCTTCGCCGCCGCATCCGTCCCGTCGGCCACGATGACCACGCCACTGTGCTGGCTGTAGCCCATGCCCACGCCGCCGCCGTGGTGCAGGGACACCCAGGTGGCGCCCCCCGCGGTGTTCAGCAAGGCGTTCAGCAGCGGCCAGTCGGACACGGCATCCGTGCCGTCCATCATGCTCTCGGTCTCGCGGTTGGGGCTCGCCACGGAGCCGCAGTCCAGGTGGTCGCGGCCGATGACGATGGGAGCCTTCAGCTCGCCCTTCTTCACCATCTCGTTGAAGGCCAGGCCCGCGATGTGGCGCTCGCCCAGGCCCAGCCAGCAGATGCGGGCGGGCAGGCCCTGGAAGCTGATGCGCTGCCGGGCCATGTCCAGCCAGCGGTGCACGTGCTTGTTCTGGGGGAAGAGCTCCTTGATCTTGGCATCGGTCTTGAAGATGTCCTCGGGATCCCCGGAGAGGGCCACCCAGCGGAAGGGGCCCTTGCCTTCGCAGAAGAGGGGCCGGATGTAGGCGGGCACGAAGCCGGGGAAGTCGAAGGCGTTGGCGACGCCGTTGTCCTTGGCCACCTGGCGGATGTTGTTGCCGTAGTCCACCACCGGAATACCCATCTTCTGGAAGTCCAGCATGGCCTGGACGTGCACGGCACAGCTCTTCCCGGCAGCATCCTTCAGTTCGGCATGCCTGGAAGCGTCCAGCTGGGCGGCCTTCCACTGCGCGACGGTCCAGCCGATGGGCAGGTAGCCGTTCACGAGGTCGTGGGCGGAGGTCTGGTCGGTGACGAGGTCGGGCTTGATGCCACCGGCCTTGGCGCGCTTCACGAGCTCAGGCAGGATCTCGGCCGCGTTGCCCAGCAAGGCGATGGAGATGGCCTCCTTCTTCGCGGTGTGCTCCTTGATCAGCTCGATGGCGTGGTCCAGGTCCCGGGCCTGCTTATCCACGTACTTCGTGCGCAGGCGGAAATCGATGCTCGTCTGCTGGCACTCGATGT
>CAYZND010000204.1:0-6513 GCA_964479495.1 uncultured Mesoterricola sp. | reverse complement strand
GTCCTGGTGTGGGAAACCGACGGAGCCACCGAGCTGCCGGCGTGCGAAGGGCTGACCCTGGCCGACATTCGGCGGTACGGTGCGGCCCGATTTCACTTTTTCGAGGTCGGAGGACGGTAGACTCGGTAGATGCCCCGGCTCTCCATCAAGACCAAGCTGAGCGCGATCATCAGCCTTCTGGTGCTGAGCTTCATCGTGTACAACCTCGGCTATCACCCCCGGCGGCTGGAACGCCAGATCCAGACCCAGGCCGAGACCCACGCCCGGCAGGCGGCCGAGGCCATGGGCCACGCCCTGGTGCCGGTCCTGGCTTCCGGCGATCCTCAGGGACTCGTGGACCTTCTCGAGGGCCTTCCCAACATCCCGACCTATCGGTTCTGTGCCGTCTTCGATGAGCGGGGGAGCCGTCTCGCGGCCAGCCCTCTGACGCCCAGCTGGCTGACTCCGGGTGTCCTGAGCCATGGCGTCCGGTATGTGGAGGTGGGGGACAAGCGGGAGACTGTGCTGGTGGCAGCCGCCTCGATCCCGTACCGGAAGTCCTACCGGGACCGCGAAGGGACCATCGTCATCGGATTCACCACGTACGAGACCCAGAGGATCCTGAAGGAGAACGTCCGCCTGGGCCTGTGGGTGGGGCTCACGGCCCTCGTGTTCGGGGTCGCGGCCGTGCTCCTCTTCGCCCATTTCTACATCCTGCCCGTGCTCCAGCTCACCGAGGCGGCGGGTCAGGTGGCCCAGGGAAACCTGGACGGTGAGCCCGTGCGGGTGCATTCGAGGGACGAGCTGGAGGACCTCGGGCACAGCTTCGAGGCCATGAAGGGGAAACTCCGCTCCTCCCGGGACGAGATCTCCAAGCAGAACCGGCTCATGGAGTTCCGGGTCCAGGAACGCACCCGACAGCTCATGGAGACCATCTGGGAGCTGGAGGAGATCCGCACGAACCTGGAGAACCTGGTGCTGGAGCGCACCCGGGGCCTCGAGCAGAGCCGGGCCGAGCTCAAGGCCTGGGCGGACACCCTGGAGCAGAAGGTCCAGGAGAAGACCCTCGAGCTGACGGAACTCAACGAGAGCCTGATGGCCAGCTTCGAGAAGCTCCAGCAGGTCGACCGCATGAAGGACGAGTTCCTGGCCAACATGAGCCACGAGCTGCGCACCCCCCTGAACGCCGTGATCGGTTTTTCCGGGTTGCTCCTACAGGAGAGCAACGAGCGCATCCCGGAGGACGTGAAGGAGGATCTCCAGATCATTCTGCAGAACGGACGGAGCCTGCTGTCCATGATCGACTCCATCCTTGATCTCTCCAAGATCGAAGCCGGCAAGTTCGAGCTGGAGCACCAGGCCATGGACCCATTGCCCGTTCTCGAGAACGTGCGCTCCCTTGCCACGGGGCTGATCCTCAACCGGCCCATCCAGTTCAACTATGCGCCCCCGGCCTGGCGCGTTACGGTTAACGGAGACCCCCAGCGCCTCAAGCAGGTACTCACGAACCTCGTGGGGAATGCCGTCAAGTTCACCGAGCGGGGAGCCGTGACGGTCTCCGTCGAGAAGAGGAACGGGAAGCTTCGCATCGCCATCAAGGACACGGGCATCGGGATGAACCAGGGAGAGATCGAGCGGCTGTTCAAGCCCTTCCAGCAGGTGGACGGCAGCATCACGCGCCGGTTCGGGGGGACGGGCCTGGGCCTCGCCCTGTCCCAGCGCCTGATCGGGCTCATGGGTGGGCGGATCCTCGTGGAGAGCCAGAAGGGCCTGGGCAGCACCTTCACCGTGGAGATCCCCATCCTGCGCGAGGAGCCCGCATGACGGACGGGCGACCGCTGAAGATCCTCTGCATCGAGGACAACCCCGTCAACTGGCGGCTCGTGCAGCGCCTGCTGAAGCAGGCCGGGTACGAGATGCACTGGGCGGAGGATGGCCTCAAGGGATTCGACATGGCCCTGGAGATCCAGCCTGACCTGGTGCTCCTGGACATCAACCTGCCGGGGCTGTCCGGGTTCGAGGTGGCCACCAAGTTCCGCCAGCACGAGCAGCTGGCGCACATTCGCCTGGTGGCCCTTACCGCCAAGACCCTGAAGAGCGACCGTGAGACCGCCCTGGTGGCCGGCTGCGACGGCTTCATCCCGAAGCCCATCGATCCCTTCACCTTCGTCCAGCAGGTGGAGAGCTACCTGGGCGGCCACCGGGAGCGGATCGAGGAGGCCCGCGAAGGTCCGGTGCTCCGCCAGTTCAACGCGCAGGTCCTGGAGCACCTGGAAGCCCAGCTCAAGGAGTCCCAGGAGTCGAACCGGAAGCTGATCGAGGCCCAGAGCGCCCTGGAAATGCGCAATCGGAGCCTCTCGCGGCTGCTGGCCCTCACCCAGGGGGTGCTCGCGGAACACGATCCGGACATCCTGCTCAGGCGGATCCTCGAGCAGGTCCGTGCCGAAGTCCGGGCGAGCCGGCTCTGCGCCTACCGGATCCACATGAGCGGCGGCTATTGGCAAGGGATGGCCTGGGACGGGCAGGCCTTCATCGAGGCCCCCACCTTGCCGCAGACCCATGGCTTCCTCACCCGGGCCCGGCAGCTGCAGCAAGGCTCGATCCTGCGCGGCGACAAGCTGCGAGCCTCTCGCATCTGGGAGGAAGGCCTTGGACTCGGGATCTGGCGCTCGGGCATGGACTGCAGCCTGCTTCTCTTGAAAGACCGGAAGGACGAAAACGACATCTGGGGCTTCTGGGCCTTCGAGCGGGAGGAAATCGATCCCTTCCACTCCACGGAGCTGGAGGTGATGTCCCTCCACGCCAGCATCGCCCAGGTTGCGATCGAGAACGCGGAACTCATCGAGAACCTCGACGAGAGCTCCCGCGCCCTGGCCTCCAGCTACGAGCGCATGGAAGCCGCCTACCAGGACCTCCACAAGGCCCGGGCCGATCTCAACCGGCGGGATCGCCAGGTGCTCCTGGAAGACCTCTTCTTCAAGATCACCCAGCGCCTGGAGGCGCCCGTCGCCACCCTCCACGAGCAGGGACGTGCCCTGGAGGGCCTCATCGACCGGCACAGCGACCTCGAGGACGCCCCGGCCATGTCGCAGGCGGTCGGGAACATCCAGGAGGCCATGGCCCACGTGGACGGCCTCCTCAAGGCTCTCCTGCGCCGGGTCGGGAAGGAGGGCACGAGCCCCGAATGGATCAACCTGCACGACCTGATCCCGCAGGAGATCGGGCTCCTGCAGGCCGAGGGCGTCATCCCGGGGGATGTCACCGTGTCCTTCGACCTGCCCGCTCAGCCCGCCACGGTCTTCGGGGTCTACAGCGACTTCGCGAAGGTGCTCCTGAACCTGGCCCAGCACGCCTTGGGGGGCCCCACTCCGTCCAGCTCGCTGCGGATCCGCGCCTGGCATCTGGGCGAGGCCTACCACCTCGAAGTGGCGGATGAAGGGGGACCGATCCCCCCCACGGAGCTGGAACCGGCCTTCGAGCCTTTCCTGGAACTCCACCAGCAGGTGGTCATCGGCATGCGCTCGCCCGGCCAGGGGCTGGCGCTCTGCAAGCAGCTGCTCGCCGCCTACCATGGCAAGATCGAGATCCAGAACGAGGGGGAGGGCACCCTCGTGCATCTCTGGTTCCCGCTCCGGTAAGCCTCAGAGGAGCTCGACCCAGCCCCACTGATGGCCTTCCATGTCATCCCGGCGATAGGACCAGAGCAGCTCCGTTTCGCACATGGTGCAGAGATTCACGGATCCATCCCGTTCCGGATCCAGCCCCAGGTCCCAGGCCTGCCGGCGCAGGAAGCCCTGCAGGTCCAGATGGGGTCGGCCCCGGGGACCGGGCTTCCGCAGGGACTCATCCCAGGCGGGGTCCCTGCGGGCGGCCTCGATGACCTCCTCGCCGACCTCGAAATGGCATTTCTGGATGGAGGGTCCCAGGGCCCAGGCCAGCTTGCCGGGTTCCCCGCCCCGGTTGTGGAAAAGGTCGATGGCCCGTCGCAGGATGCCCGGCGCCGCGCCGTTTCCCTGTCCCCCCACGGCGCTCCTCCAGCCGGCGTGCAGAGCCGCGGCCCAGGGCCCCGTGGCCGTGGAACCCGCCAGGAGGATGGGCACACAGTCGGCGGTGCGCACACCGATCCGGCAGCCCGGCTGTTCGGTCCAGAGCCCGTCCCCTTCGGGCAGGGTGTCGGAGGCTTCGTGGATCGCCGTGCCATGGACTTGCCGGAGGCGCTCTGGAGGGAGGATCGATTCGTCATCGAGCTTCGTGGTGAATCCCCAAACCAGGGGAAAGGGTGGGGCGATCGTCGGAGTGATCATCTTCCGTGCTTTCAGTGAGGCCACAGCATCAGCACGAGGCTGAGATCGGTCACGGCCCAGGCCCCCAGGGCCCAGTACATGCCGGCCTCATGCCGGGCGGGGGTCCAGCACTTCCAGCGGATCACCCAGGGGACCAGCACGCCCAGCCAGGCGGCCAGCGAGAAGGCCAGGGCCCAGGGGGTGCGCTCCATCCGAAAGAGGCCTGAAACGAACCAGCCGTGGGCCGCGATGGCCAGGGCCAAGGCCAGCCAAAGGCTCACCCCTTCGCCGAGCTTGATGACCAGCGTCCGGTCGCCTCGGCTCCGGTCCTCCTCGATCTGGTAGATCTGGGTCAGGGGATAGAGAGAGCCGAAGAGGAATGCGAAGCCGATGGCCACATGCACGAAGGCGCCGGACAGGGGCCGTCCCGTGAGCCCCCAGCCCGCCAGGGGTGTCAGAAGGCCGAAGCCGATGCAGTTGATGGCCATGTCCCAGCCTGCCCGCGCCTTCAGCCGGACGGGGGGGACGGAGTAGAGGACGGCCATCACCACGCAGGCGGCGTTGCTCCAGGCGAAGACGGGCGGGAGCAGGAAGCCCAGGAGCAGGGAAGCCGCCAGCATGGCGGCGCTAACATGGAAAAGATACTTCGGAGGCTTCGGGGGGTTGCGCAGGTAACCGATATCCCCCTCGTCGTTGTCGAAGGCGCTGTTGATGGCCAGGGTGCCGCCATTGAGGAGGGCCACGAAGGCGAACCAGCCCAGGAGCAGCGCCTTCCAGGGCAGGTCCCAGCCCACCGCCACCAGCGTTCCCAGCAGGAAGTGGGCGGTCATGATGGGCCATTCCATGGGCCTCAGATGGAGCACGTAGGCCAGCGTCTCCTCGCCCAGAAGGCGCTGGAAGAAGGTCCGGGCGGGGAAGGTGGCATTCGGCATGACCCTACGAGTGTGCCAGGAAGGAGCGCCTCCTCGCGATACGCTGGTGGGATGATCGACGTCGGCGCCATCCTCATCGACCTGGACGGAACCCTCATGGACACCGTGCCGGATCTGGCGGAGGCCGTGAACTGCATGCGGGAAGCGATGGCGATGCCGAGGTTGCCTGTGGACCGCATCGCCCGCTTCATCGGCAAGGGTGCCCGCATCCTTGTGCACCGCGCCCTGACGGACGACATGGATGGGCGCTGCACAGAAGACCAGCTCGCGTGCGGCATGGACCATTTCCGGCGGCATTATCATCGGCTCAACGGTGCTCGGACCGTCGTCTACGAGGGCATCCCCCAGGCTCTGGCGGAGCTCCATGCAGGGGGCCTGGCGCTCGCCTGCGTGACCAACAAGCCCCGGGAGTTCACGATCCCGCTCCTGGAACGGCTTGGAATGCTGGACTGCTTCAAGGTGGTCGTGGCGGGTGACGATGTGAGCCATCCGAAGCCCCACCCGGCGCTGCTGCTGACGGCCTGCGAACGTCTGGACGTGGTCCCTGGACATGCCCTGATGATCGGGGACAGCCTCAACGATGCCCAGGCGGCCTGCGCTGCCGGCATGAAGGTCGTGCTCGTGGAGACCGGTTACAACGAGGGCGAATCGCTGGAAGCTCTGCGCCGGGATCCCACCGTGCTGACCGTGGTGCCCGGGCTCCTGGATGCGGCCCGCTGGGTGCTGGGAAACCGCAGCCTCAAGGCTTGAGGTCGGCCCAGCTTCGGACCATGGTGCGCTGGGCATCCGTCTCCGGCGAGTGAGGGCTGCACCCGGCCGCCAGCCGCAGGGCGCGGATCCGGGACAGGGCCTCGTCCCCCGAACAGCCGTGGCGGACGAGGAAGCAGCCCACCACCGTGCCGGTCCGCCCAAGGCCCCCGTAGCAGTGGAGGTACACCCGGTGTCCCTCTTGTAGCAGGGCGTCCAAACGGTCCAGGATCGCGCGCATGTCGGCGACGGTGGGAACGGAGAAATCGGGGATCGACAGGCGCCGGTGGACCAGGCCCTCCGGAAGCGAGGACGCATAGGGTTCCCGCTCCCCGGGCTCCGTGAGATCGAGGAAGCGCGTGACCCCTGTGGCCACCAGCGCGGCGACCTCGCCCTGCTCCTGGTCGGGGTAGTGTCCAGCCAGGAAGTCCGATCCCACCCAGTACGAGTTGGGGAAGGGCGGCTTCATTTCAGGCGCCGGCCGGGAGGCGAAGCGGAGCCACCTTCTCGAGTCCCGCCGGCTTGGGTTCCACCAGCAGCTCCATGGCCGCCTCGAGGTGCGGCACTCTGAA
>CAYZND010000203.1:0-6544 GCA_964479495.1 uncultured Mesoterricola sp. | reverse complement strand
CTCTTCGCCTTCCCGCTGGAGCGGGGTGGAGGCCTGCAGGCCCTGGCCCTTGCGGGCAGCCTGCGCAGATTCGGGGGCCGCCTTGCCGAGGCCCCGCTCCTGGCGGTGCTGCCGGTGGAGGCTGGGGGGGTGGACGACCTCACCCGGTCGAAGCTGCAGGCCTTGGGCGTGGCCTTCCTGCCCTATGAACCAGAGCCTCGTCTGGCCAAGGTGATCCTGGGTTCCAAGGCCGATGCGGCCCAGGCCGCGGAAGCCTTTGCGCGGACACGGGGGTTCGAGGCACTGGCGTGGCTGGACTCGGACACGCTGGTCCTCCGCGAGCCCAGCGAGTTCCTGCTCCCCGCGGGGACGCAGGTGGCCTTCCGCCCCGTCCATCACCGCCTCATCGGCTCCCGGGCGGCGGCCCCCCTGGATCCCTTCTGGAGGGCGGTCCTGGACCTATCGGGCGTGGATCCCGCGCAGGCCTTTCCGGTGATCTCCACCGTGGATCGGGAGGACATCCGCTTCTATCCCAACGCGGGATGTCTGGCGGTCCGGCCCGAGGCGGGAATGCTCTCGGCCTGGCAGGCATCGCTGGTGCGGGCGGCGGAGACCCCGGCCCTCCTCGCGCTGGTGGACAACGACCCAAGACGCGGGCTCTTCCTGCACCAAGCGGTGCTGGCGGGCGCCATCCTGTCCAGGATCCCCCGGGCCGGGATCCGGGAGCTGTCGTTCGTCTACAACTACCCGGTCCACCTCCACCGGAAGACGCCGGAGAACCTCCGGCCCGGCAAGCTGGAAGACCTCGTCACGGTCCGCTACGAGGACTTCGACGCCCTGGAGCACAGCGGCCTGCCGATGGCGGAGGCCACGCGCCAGGGTGTTCTGGGTGGGAATCCGGTCACGGAATGAAGCTGGTGGCGGGATCCAGGTCGAGCACGAAGCGCGTCAGCAGCTTCACGGCGGCATCGAGGTCGCGGAGCGACAGCACTTCGGTGGGCGTGTGCATGTAGCGCAGGGGGATCGACACGAGTCCGGCCACCTTGCCGCCGCGCGAAAGCTGGATGGCGTTGGCATCCGTGCCCGTGCCCCGGGGCTCGGCGCGGATCTGGTAGGGCACGCCGGCCTTTTCCGCCGCGGCCACGAGCAGGTCGAAGAGCACGGGGTTGATGTTGGGACCGCGGGCGAGGATGGGACCGGCTCCGCACACGGCCTCGCCGTGCTTGCGCTTGTCGATGTCCGGATAGTCCGTGGCGTGGCCCACTTCCACGGCGATGCCCACCACGGGATCGACGCTGTAGGCTGACGTCGTGCCGCCCCGCAGGCCGATCTCCTCCTGCACGGTGGCGGCGGCGATGAGGTCGCCGGGCGCGCCGCCCGCGGCCTTCACCTCTTCGAGCACCCGGGCTGCGATCCAGGCGCCCATCTTGTCGTCGAAGGCGCGGGAGACGGCCATCTCGTCGCCGAAGGTCTCGAGGCCCACATCGAAGGTGATGGGATCACCCACCCGGACACGCTTCTTCACGTCCTCCGCGCGCAGGCCGAGGTCGATGAAGAGCTTCTCCAGCTTGGTGACGTTCTTCCGTTCGTCGTCCTCGATGAGGTGGATGGGCTTGCGGCCCATGATGCCAAGCAGCTCGCCCTTGGCCGTGTGGACGCGCACCCGCATGCCGGGCAGGATCGCGGCATCCACCCCGCCGATGGAGGCAAAGGAGAGGAAGCCCTCCGGAGTGATGTAGCGGACCATCAGCCCGATCTCATCGATGTGGCCGGCGAGCATGACGGAGATGCCATGCTTCTTTTTGCCCTTCAGGAAGGCGTGCACGGAGCCCATCACATTGGTCTCCACCGTGTCCGCAGCGGCCTTGATGCGCTCCCGGAAGATCTTCGCCGCAGGCTGCTCGAAGCCGGAGGGGGAGGGGGCTTCCACCAGGCTGCTCAGGAACATCAGATCCTTCTTGTGCATGAAACCGGTCTCCAGATCGCAGAGCGCGAAGCTTCTCAGTCTACCGCGCGAGGTTAGATTCAATGGCCGTCGGAGCTTCCGGTTGTTGACAGGTTCAAGGGTCAGGGCTACGTACAGGACATGCGCCAGCAGCGTCTGCGCACTGGAGGACGCCATGGAGTGGATCACCACGGGACGCGAGATCCTGCCCGGGCGCTCGATCCCAATCGGCTACCGACAAGGTGCCCCCTTCGATGCCTCCGAAGGCCTGGGCAGCCGGTTCCGCTTCCTCTCCCTTGGGAAGGGCGCGGGCCTCTTCACCCGCGCGGGGCGCACCATCCCCTTCCGGGCTCCGGCCTATTTCTGCCTGGACGAGCAGGAGGGGGTGAACCTCGAGAACACGGATGCCTCGGGCAACCTGTTCATCTACTTCCATCCCTCCGTGCTGCGTGCGGACCTCGATTTCCCGTTCCTCCACGGCCAGGAGCGCTACGAACTGCCCCTGGACATGCAGCGGGACGTCTTCTGGCTCCATCCCTTCCTGGCGCGGCATGGACCCAGCGACGGCATCCTCTTCCCCAGCGCCACCCTCGTGGCCCGCGTGAATGCCCTGATGGAGCGGATGATCGCCGAGGCCGAGACCCAGGCCACGGGCTGGTGGCCCTGCCGGACGCGCTCCTTCTTCATCGAGATCCTCTTCGCCCTGACCCAGGCCCAGGAAGCCCCGGCTACACCGGATGTGCTGCCTGGGGAGCTGGACGATCCCCTGGTGCGCCGGTTCATGCTCATGGTGCACGCCCGGTACCAGGAGAAGCTCACGGTGGAGAGCCTCGCCCGCGAGCTGGGGACCAACCGCACCACCCTGCAGGAGCGCGTTGCAACCCTCACAAGACGGAGCGTGGCCGAGTACCTGACCGACGTGAGGCTCACGGTGGCCCAGGCGCTGCTGACAGACACCTTCCTGGCCATCGACGAGGTGGCCCAGCGGACGGGTTATGCGAGCACGCCGGGCTTCAGCCGCGCCTTCCGGGCCCGCTTCGGTCTCGCGCCTTCGGAACACCGCAGGGCCCACGGGAATGCCCTCCTGGCGGAGTGACCTGACCTTCCTGCGGATCGGCTCGATGTGGCTGCGCCTGCGTCATTCACCGGCATGCCCGATCCGCGTAGGGTGGAGAGGACCCTTTCAGGAGACGACCCCATGCTTCGGACCCTGCTGACCACCACCCTCGCCGCCGCCCTCCTGCCGCTGGGGGCCGCGGAACCCGCGCTGACCTACTTCGGGCGGGCCACCGTCAAGCTCGCATCGTCCCAGAACTACGTCATCTACATCGATCCCTTCGCGCCCGGGGACCACCGGGAACCGGCAGATCTCGTGCTGGTCACCCATGGCCACGATGACCACAACAAGCTCTCTTCGATCCCCCTCAAACCCGGAGCCATCGTGGTGGCCCCGGCAGGCGCCGTGAAAGCGCAGGGGGCCCGGGCCGTGAAGGAGTCCGAAGTGTTCACGGCCGGCCCGGCCACGGTGATGGTGGTGCCGGCCTACAACGACAACCATGGGCGGGAAGGCTCCGTGGGCTACGTGGTGTCCCTGGAGGGGGTGAAGGTCTATCACGCGGGCGACACCTCGTACATTCCGGAGATGGCGAACCTGGCTTCCCTCCAGATCGACTATGCCCTCTTCCCCACCGATGGCTTCTGGAACATGGGGGGGGAGGAGGCCCGGCGCTGTGCCGACGCCGTCAAGGCCCGTCATGCGCTGGCCATGCACTCCAGCCCCAAGGGGCTGCACAGTGCGGAACTGGCCGCCAAGCTCAAGGGCCCCGATGTACTGCCCCTGGGGCCCGGCGAGACCCTTGTGCTGCGCAAGTCGGCCAATCCCTGACATACCCCTGATCGCAGCGGAAACGACGTCCCAGCGGACGACTGGCGTGAGCTGCGTCCCCATCTTCGAGGTTTCCATGGTCCATGTACGCCGTTGGCTGGCTTGGTCCCTGCTCGGGTGCACGCTGCTGGCCCAGAACCCTCTGAAGGGGATCAAGTCCGCCCTTTCGAAGGCACTCCCTCCCGTCTCCGCGCCCGTGAAGGCTCCGCCAGTGGCAGCGGCCATGGAAGAGACCTTGCCTCCCGACGAGACCTGCGGGCCGAAGACGGCGGTCTTCGCCAAGTCGCGCATCACCGGGCCCCGTCCGGTGGATGCGTCCACCCGGTTCGGGGGTTCCGACCGCATCTACGCCCGTTTCGTGCTGCCCAAGCCCGTCAGGGACTACATCCGGGAGGCGGGGGTGCTCTATCCCGTCGTCGTGGTGCAGCTCACGGCCTCCCAGCCGGACCAGAGTCCCTGCAGCTTCGAGTCCAACCACCTGCTGTCCGAGGCGGACCTGGCCCAGGACTTCCTGGACGTGGAGATCCTCCCCGATCCCCAGACGGCGCGCATCCTCAACGACAACAGCTTCTCCTGGGTGATCGCCCAGTGCGAGCCGGGGCCGGTCCACGCCCGGCTCCAGGCCCGGGCGCGGGACGGCGCCATGGAAGTCCTCGGCTGCGGCGACTTCGTCTTCGACCTGACGGCGGCCCGCAAGGCCCAGCTCCCTGGCGATCGCGAGACCATCAAGCGCGTGGCGGAGGAGAACGAAGCTGCGGCCCGGAGCCTGCCGAAGGACTTCAACGACAAAGGCAGCTTCCGGGACGCCCAGCTCTCCCTGGCCAACATCCGTGCCCTGATCCAGCGGGACCTCAAGGATGTGGCCCAGATCCTCAAGATCGCCATCCGGGAAGGGAGCGGCGACGACTGGACCGTGCAGAGCGAGGACGGCGTGCCCCGGTTCAAGATGAACTTCCGGCCCATCTTCGTGGCCTGGAAGGGCAAGGACGGGAAGTCCTACTACGGCCGTGTGGACCTGCGCCGCAACTACCAGGGTGGCGGCGTCTACGGGGCCCTCTTCGCCGAGCACGGAAGCGTCAACCGCTTCAACGGGAAGGTGAACTGAGGCGTCAGCCTTCGTCCAGGTAGGGCGCCCAGTCCCCCTCCGGCAGTTCGACCGCCTGCCGCTCCAGCTGCGGCAGGCGGTCGGCTTCGAAGACATGGACCCAGGCACCGTACCGGAGCCCCGAGTCGAGCCTCACGGGGAGGACCCGGCGGGAGAAGACCCCCGCTTCGACCTCCTGGAGCTGATCCAGGTCCGCCAGCGCCGCCTCGAGGCCAATCTCGTCTTCGTAGCCCACGAACTCGCCGGCCACCCAGCCCGGACCCGGCGGGGAGGTGTCCAGCTCGGGACCTGCGACCAGGGCCGGAAAGCCTGCGGTGGGCAGGTGGAAGAGCCGTCCCGGCACCCAGGCCCGGCACAGGCCCTCCGGCTGGGTGCGCTCCAGCCAGGCGTGCTGCCGTCCCCCCGTCCTCAGGGGGCCGTAGACGAAAAGGCCATCGGCTTCCATGGGAGCATTCTGCCAGGATGGCGGCATGGAAGAATCGCCCCGTTCCGTGCGCTGCCGAGCCCTCTCCCGCCCCGGGCGGCGGGGGGTGTTCGCCATGGCCTCCCGTTTTGTGCTCGGCCTGGGTTGCTGCACACTGCTGAGTGCGCCCCCACACCCGCCCCGTTTCGCGGCGGATGCCGCCCGTCTGGAAACGCACGTGAGGAGGCTCTCCGAGACCCTTCGTCCGAGAGACTTCGGACACCCCGCCGGCCTGGACCGCGTGGCAGACTACGTGCACAGCCAAGCCCGGACGACCAAGGGCCGGGTCTCGGAACAGCGCTACGAGTGGAACGGACACACCTGGCGCAACATCCTGATCCGGTTCGGACCCGCGCAGGGTGAGCGGATCATCGTCGGTGCCCACTACGATGCCTTCGGCGACCTGCCGGGAGCGGACGACAACGCCAGCGGGGTGGCGGGTCTCTTGGAACTGGCCCGGATGCTGGGTGAGGACCCGCCGAAGGTCCCGGTGGAGCTGGTGGCCTACGCCTTGGAAGAGCCTCCCGTCTTCCGCACGGAAGGCATGGGCAGCGTGCAGCATGCACGCGAGCTGAGGCGGCGGAACGTGGCAGTGCGCGCCATGCTCTGCCTGGAGATGATCGGCTTCTTCTCCGATCAGGAGGGCAGCCAGCAGTACCCCCTGGCTGCTTTGGGGGCCGTGTATCCCCCCAAGGGGGAGTTCATCGCCGTGGTGGGCGACCTGGGCTCCATCCCGCTCGTGCGGCGGGTGAAGGCGGCCATGCAGGGAGCCACTCCCCTGCCGGTGGAGTCGCTCACGGCCCACCGGTCCGTGCCCGGCGTGGACTACTCGGACCACTTCCCTTACTGGGATGCGGGCTATCCCGCCGTGATGATCACCGACACGGCGGACAACCGGAACTTCGCCTACCACACGAGGGAGGACACCGCAGACCGCCTGGACTACCGACGCATGGCCCAGGTGGTGCAGGGGGTCTACGCGGCAGTGGTGGCTTTGGCCTGGGAAGGGCGCTGACGCCAAGCCAGACCGTTCGGATCGCGGAGGAATAGGCGTTCGGTCGAAGACGGCGAAGGGGCCCACGAACGGGCCCCTTCGCGGCAGGACGCAGGGACTACTTCGGCATCTTCTTGCCGGGGAGCCACTTGTTGAACAGCTTGGCGAAGGTG
>CAYZND010000202.1:4600-6583 GCA_964479495.1 uncultured Mesoterricola sp. | reverse complement strand
CTCCTCGACGATGCGTCGCATCATCATCAACACCCTGTCCCGCATCGGCTATGCCGATGTGGTGGAGGCCGAGCACGGCAAGGCGGGGCTCGAGAAGCTGAACCAGGGTGGCGTGGAGATGATCATCACCGACTGGAACATGCCGGAGATGGACGGGCTGGAGTTCGTCCAGACCGTGCGCGGCTCCAATCCCAACATCCCCATCCTCATGGTCACCACCAACGCCGCCAAGGAGGACATCGTCCAGGCCCTCCAGTCCGGGGTGAACAACTACGTGGTGAAGCCCTTCACCCCCGAGACCTTGAAGGAGAAGATCGAGTCGCTGCTCGGCTGAGTTCCCCAGCCCGACGATCTGCAGAGGCCAGCCACCGCGCTGGCCTTTCGTTTGCGGCCCAGGATTGCCTGAGACTGAGACGGAGTCACCATCTCCACGAAGAAATGTGAGTTGTCATTCAATGTACTGCTCGGGATGATGGGCGTTTGGACGGATCGCCCGCGGAGCGCCATGAATAACCTCGAACACCTGTCCCAGAAGACCCGCCTGCGCGTCGCCCTCATCTCCATCGGGGCAGGCGCCCTCATCCTTGGGCTGAAGTACTATGCCTACCTCGTGAGCGGCTCCACGGCTCTGAAGTCTGATGCCATCGAGAGCGTGGTGAACATCGTGGCCGCCTTCTTCGCGCTGGGTGCGGTAATCTTCGCCGACAAGCCGGCGGACAAGGAACATCCCTACGGGCATGGAAAGATCGAGCACTTCTCCGCCGCCTTCGAGGGCGGACTTATTTCCCTGGCGGCGGTGCTCATCGCCTGGGAGGCCATCCATGCCATGTGGCATGGCGTGGAGATGAAGGACCTGGGCCGGGGACTCATCTTCAATTTCATTGCAGGACTCCTGAACGGTCTCCTGGGGTTCTTCCTCGTCTGGATGGGGCGTCGGCAGCGCTCCCACGCCATCGAGGCGGATGGACATCACGTGCTCTCGGACTTCTGGACCACCTGCGGTATCGCAGCAGGTCTGCTGCTGGTGAAATTCACGGGCATTCTCTGGCTGGATCCAATCATGGCCCTGCTCGTGGCGATCCTGCTTGCCTTCACGGGCTTCAAGCTGGTGAGGCGCTCGGGTCAAGCCTTGCTCGACATGGAGGATCCGGAGCTGGTGAAGCAGCTCATCGAAATCATCAACCAGCGCCGGCCTGAGGACATCATCACCATCCATGAGATGCGGACCCTCCGCAGCGGCCGCTACACCCATGTGGACATCCACATGGTGATCCCCGAGTTCTACGAAATCGGCCGCGCCCATGACCTGGCTGAAGGCTTTGGCAAGCAGATCGTCGAGGCCGCAGGCATGGAAGGGGAGCTCCACACCCACATCGATCCCTGCCAGCGGGAGTGGTGCCGCCAGTGCGTGGTGGAGGCATGTCCCATCCGCCGGGAACCCCCAGTAGCCCCCGTCCCCATCACCTACGAGACGGCCATCGGAGCGGGCCCCATCTGAACTCAGGGCAGGTCGAACACCATCTCGTACTGGGTCGTGAACTCCCGGAAGCCGTTTCGAAGCAGGAAGCGGATCATGGCTGGATCAGCGACGTCCACGTTGTTGACCCGCACCGCTCGGCCACCCGGCGAAGCCTGCTCGAGAGCCTTGCTCAGGAGGGCGCTGCCCATCCCCTTGCCGCGTCTTGCTCTTCGCACCACCAGGGTCATGATCCAGCGCAGGGCCGGGAGGTAGGCCGCGATCCCCTGACAGCGGCCCTCTTCGAAGACCCCCAGGATCTGGACCTCTGAAGGAATGGCTCGGATGGCATCGAAGCTGTTTTCCCAGCTGGGCATCCAGTCCAGCTCCGGCTCCATGTCGGGCAGGATCTCCGCCCCCACGGGGCGAATGTCCACCTCGGGCACCTCGCGATCCAGGGTCTCGCCCTGCTCGAAGCAGGCGAAGGATCGCGCAATCCGGAAGCCCGTCTTCTCATAGGCCTTGAC
>CAYZND010000202.1:0-4590 GCA_964479495.1 uncultured Mesoterricola sp. | reverse complement strand
CGTGCCCCCGGTACGCCTTCACGATGCCGGTACAGGCGTCGAAGGCGGCGGGCTCCTGATTCCACTTCCCGAGCCCGACCAGCGTCAGCCCCACCAGCTTTCCGTCCACGAACGCGCCGGGGCTGCAGGCCAGCTCCACGCCATTCTTGATCGCGCGGACCTTCAGGACATCCTCGGTCATGTAGCTCATGTCCAGCAGGTAGTCCGCAAAGGCCTCCGTCACGGCGGCGTGGATCGTAGGAAACGAAGTCTCTTCCAGGAACCGGATCGCGTGTGCGCCGCTCATAGCCACTCCCTCTTGCGGAACCAGCGAAGCATTCCCACAGCAAGCAGGATGCAGACGGCCCAGAACGCGGGATACGCCCAGGGCTTGTCCAACTCCGGGAAGTGATGGAAGTTCATGCCGTAGACCCCCGCCAGGAAGGTCAAGGGGATGAAGATGGTGCCGATGATCGTCAGCACTTTCATCACTTCGTTCATGCGATGGGAGGCCGAGGACATGTAGGTATCCGTCAGATCGCTGGCGTTCTCCCGGTAGATCTCCACGATGTCCATGATCTGGATGACGTGATCGTAGAGGTCGTGCATGTAGATCCGCGTGGCTTCGCTCATGCATTCGTGGGGTTCGCGGTGGAGGCTGGAGACCACTTCCCGCATGGGCCAGGCGGTGCGATGGAGCAGCAGCAGGTCCCGCTTGAAGCGGTGGATGGCCCGGATGGAGCGCCGGTCCGGTCGCCTCAGCACCTGTCGCTCCAGGTCCTCCGCCAGATCGCTGTAGTGCTCGAGGATGGGGAAGCACTGGTCCACGATGGCATCGAGCAGCGAGTAGACCAGGAAGCTGGCGTCGTTCAATCGCAGTCGTGAGTTCTTTGACTCGAGGCGCTGACGGATGGGGTCCCAAAGCGGGCTCGGTCCTTCCCGGAAGGTCAGTACGGTCTTGTGGCCCAGGAAGATGGAGATCTGCTCGCTGCGCAAGCGCCCATCCTCGAACACCAGGGCCCTGGCCACGATGAAGAGCCTCGCGAGGAGCTCACTGTCCTCACCGCCGTAGGCCTCCACCTTGGGCCGCTGGGTGACATGCAGTACGTCTTCGATGGCGAGGGGATGCAGCTCGTACTTCGTGGCCAGCGCATGGATGGCCCTCATGTCCGAGAGGCCTTCCACATTGATCCAGCGGACCCGGGACCATTCGGGGCGGTGGTGGCCAAGGAAGTCCTCCAGGTCGACGATCTCCTGGACCAGGAGTTCCGACGGACAATAGTCGATGCACCGGATCTGGACGGAACCCGTGCCGGAGTCCATCCGAATGAGGTCCTCGTGCTCCAGTCCTGGGGCGGCGCCTGGGTTGCTCTTCAGTCGAGCGGAGATGATCTCCATGACAGATCCCGGATAGGTATCACCACACCATACCCCCCTCTGCCTGCCCAGACCATTCCTTGGCGGAACCTCCGCTTCGGGGTCAGGCACCCCGGGTATTGACAGCGACGAGGCGAGACTTAGTCTGTGTTACTTTCCAAATAGGTTGGACTGACGTGGGACGGGTGAAGGAGATGCTGCTTAGACGCTTCCTGGTTGCCTTGGGGACGCTGCTCTCGTTCCCTCTGATGGCTCAGGGGACCCACCTGACCTTCGTCAGGTACGCCACGATGGAGAACCCTCCCTTCGTTATCGCCGACAACTCCCAACCTTCGGGTGTGACGGGTCTCTATGCGGACATTCTCAACGACGTCATCTCCAAGCGGATGGGCCTGTCCTGGAATTGCGTCCTGCTCCCTTGGAAGCGCGCCCAGACAGAGGTCCAGAGTGGAACCGCGGACCTCATCATCACGGTTCCCACCGAGGAGAGGCTGATCTATTCGATTCCCAGCGACCAGCCCGTCTTCGAGACCTACCTTCATGTCTACACCTACAAAGGGCACCCGAAGCTCCAGGAGATCCGCAGGATCAAGAGCGTCGAAGACATACGGAGGCTTGGCCTCGTGCCCGTCACCAACCTGGGCAACAACTGGCACCGGGAGAACATCGACAGCGCTGGCGTGCCGACGCATTATGCTCCCGCCGACGACAACATTGCGCGCATCCTGGCCGCCAAGCGCGCCGACATCATGATCGACCTGCCCTTCACGATGGACCCGATGATCAAGAGCCTCGGCCTGTCGCGGCAGATCGAGATGACGCCCGCCCGCTTCGGCCCCATCCGGTTCCATATCCTGGTCAGCCGGAAGTCCAGCTTCACCCAGTCCATGGATGCACTGAACCTCGCCATCGACCGCTTCATCCAGGAAGGAACCCGGGACCGGTTGATCGAGAAATGGGCCCGTCGTTAGCCGGATCACGATGGCCCTTCATGCAACGATCCCGCCGGCAAGGCGGGATCGTTGCGGCGCAAGCACCCCTGATTCGAGCCTCAGGTCGGGAACTCGTGGTTGGCAATGAGGACCTCCATGCCGCTCAGGAGGCTCTCGCGGTTGGCGATGGCCTCGTAGACCACGTCGCGGTTGGAGACCACGCCCAGGACGGTCTTGCCGTCCAGCACGGGCACGTGGCGGATGCCCTTCTCGCTCATCAAGGCCATGCACTCGTCCACGGTGGTGCTGGGTTTGACGCCATAGACCTGGGTGGTCATGACCTCGCGTACCGTCAGGTCCAGGCTCCCGGCCCCCTTGGTGGCCACCAAACGCACCAGGTCACGCTCGGAGAAGACGCCCACCAGACGCTCATCGTCCATGACGATCAGGGCGCCGATCTTCTTGTCGTGGAGGCGCTTTACGGCCTGAAGCACCGTCGCCTCGGGTTCGATGAACCAGAAGCTGTTCCCCTTCCTGTTGAGGATGGTCCGTACCGTGCTCATGGATGACTCCTTTTTGGGATGATTGCATCGGAAACATAGGCTCTGATGCCCGATGCGCTAGGGTTGTTTCTGCGGCGCAGCATGAAAAAATCCGCGGTTAAAAAAGACGAATTCACTCGAAAACCTCCTTGAGAAAGAGCTGCATGTGCTGCCAGCTGCGCTTTGCGGCGGCCTCCTGGTAGGCCGCGCCCTTGCGGGTGTCGTTTCCGGCCTCCTTCTGGGTGAAGGCATGGACAGCGCCCGCATAGGTGATGAAGGTGTAGTCCCCCTGGGCCGCCTTCATCTCCTCCTGGAAACCGGCCACTTCCGCCGGTGGGACGGAGGGGTCGTCGGCCCCATGGCAGACCAGAACCTTGGCCTGGATGGGTGAAGGGACCAAGTCCGGCGCCGCCTTCAGGGCTCCATGGAAGGAGACCACGCCCCTCACGGGCATCCCGGCCCGGGCCGCTTCCAGGGCCCCGGTCCCGCCAAAGCAGAAGCCGATGACCGCGAGACGGTCCGGGTCCAAACCCTTCTGGGCCGCGAGGGCGTCCAGGGCCGCCAGGATCCGGCGACGGTAGAGGTTCCGGTCGTTCCGATAGGTTCCTGCCAGGGCCATGGCTTCCTTGGCGCTGGCGGGCCGCACCCCTTCGCCATAGATGTCGGCAGCCAGGGCGACGTAGCCGAGCTTGGCCAGCTCGTCGGCCGTCCGGCGCTCGTGGTCGGAGACGCCCATCCACGGGTGGACGATGACCACGCCGGGCACACGGCCCGAGGTGCTCCCGGGGCGGGCCAGATAGCCCGCCAGCGGAGTGGTTCCATCCCGGTAGACCAGGGGCTGACCCGCCAGGAGGGGAAGGGCGCTGAGCGCAGCGGCGACCAAGGCGTTCTGCTTCATGTCCGCTCCTGAAGGGGTGGAGACCATAACCTTCCTGGCGTTTTGGATGCCGAGAACCCAGGGAAATGCGCGGTTTCTCTCCCTTCCGGCGCCTCCTGGCATCCCTTTCGCCCTCCGCCGGGCGGGTGTCAGAATGCTGACCTTCCTCGACCGTCTCATGCCGTTCATGGCTCGCCTGGCTCGCCGGGTCGACCTTGCTGCGCCCCTGTTCATCCTCATCGTGATGATCGTGATGATCGTCCCGGTGCCGGGCTTCGTCCTGGACCTGCTCATCGTCTTCAACATCACCATGTCCCTGGTGATCCTGGTGGTGGGCATGTATGTCAACCGCCCCCAGGACTTCAGCGCCTATCCCTCCGTCCTGCTGATGATCACCCTGTTCCGGCTGGCCCTGAACGTGGCCGCCACCCGGCGCATCCTCCTCTATGCCGGCGACCAGGGTGCGAGTGCAGCCGGCCACATGATCCAGGCCTTCGGCCAGTTCGTGGTGGGCGGCAGCTACGTCATCGGCCTGGTGGTCTTCCTGATCCTGCTGGCCATCCAGTTCATCGTCATCAACCACGGCGCGGGCCGCATCGCCGAGGTGACCGCACGGTTCACCCTGGACGCCATGCCCGGCAAGCAGATGGCCATCGACGCGGACCTGAACGCGGGCTACATCGACGAGGCCGAAGCCCGCAAGCGCAGGCGGGAGATCTCGGAAGAGGCCAACTTCTACGGGGCCATGGACGGCGCCATCAAGTTCACCACCCGGGACGCCATCGCCTCCCTGATCATCCTGACCGTCAACATCGTCGGCGGCGTCATCATCGGCATCCTCCGCTACAACATGCCCATCCTGGACGCCCTCCAGACCTTCACC
>CAYZND010000201.1:4983-6617 GCA_964479495.1 uncultured Mesoterricola sp. | reverse complement strand
CCTCTCCCGGGTGACGGACCTGGCCTTCGACAAGACCGGGACCCTGACGGAGGGGCGTCCGGTCCTGCGCGAGACGCGGCCCATGGCGGATCTCAAGGCGGAGCACCTGCTGTCGCTCGCGGCCGCCCTGGAGCGTGGTTCGGAGCATCCCCTGGCCAAGGGCATCCTGGAGGGCGCCAAGGGACTGCCCGTGCCCGAGGTTCAGAACTTCCGCGCCCACCCCGGGGGCGGCGTATCCGGGACGGTCGAGGGCCGGTCCTTGCGCTTGGGCAGCTCTGGCTTCCTGGGCCTGTCCTTCCCCGAGCTGCCCCCCCAGGCCACGGCCGTGGGCCTGGCAGAGGGGGACCGGCTCCTGGGGTGCTTCATCCTGGCCGATCGTCTCCGTCCCGACACCGTGGAGACGGTGGCGGCCCTGCGCGCGGCCGGGTACCGGCTGCACCTGCTCAGCGGGGATCGACCCGAGGCGGTGCAGGTCGTGGCCGCGGAGCTGGGGATTCACGACGTGCTGGGAGGCTGCACACCGGAGGTCAAGCAGGCCCGGATCCGGGCGCTGCAGGCCAGCGGCGCCATCGTGGCCTTCATCGGCGACGGCGTCAACGACGCCCCGGCCCTGGCCCAGGCGGATGCGGGCATCTCCATGCCCGGCCTGGAAGCCGCCCAGGCGGCGGCCCCCATGAACCTCCTCCGGGGCGGGCTGGCGCCCCTGCTGGCGGTGCTGCGGCTCTCCCGACGCACCCGCGCGGTGGTGCGCCAGAACCTGGGCTGGGCCTTCGGCTACAACCTGGTGCTTGTGCCCCTCGCGGCCTTCAACCTGCTGGAGGCCTTCGGCGGTCCCATCCTGGCGGGAGCCGCCATGGGCATGAGCTCCCTCACGGTGGTGCTCAATGCCCTGCGGCTGAAGCGGGTGTGATTCGAGACTGGTGCCTGAGGACCTGGGTGGACCAGAGTGCACCACCGCAGGGGGGAAGTCCTCCGCGAGGAAGCTTCACTCGGCGGTCAAGGTTCCCAGCTTCAAGGTCAAGGGGTGCTCGCCGGTGCCATCTAGGTAGATGGACGTCCTGCCTGTCGTTTCAAAGGGACTCACAGGGCCGGGATCCACTCCGTCCGCGAGGTCGACGGCGACGGAGAACAAGGGGTGGTCGCTCGTCAGGACAGCGGTGCCGCTCTTCTGGTAGGCCGCGACCTGCAGGTCGGCGTTGATCCGGTGGCTCTTGAAAAGCTGGACACCGACATTCGGGCCCTGGGCAAGATCGAGGGCGGTCCCCGGAAGCGCATAGGGATCCGTGGCCCCGGTGGGCTGGACCCAGGAGATCTGGGGGGCCAGGCAGCTCAGGAACACGGTGGTTCCCTGCACCGAGGCCCCGGTGGGGCCATAGACATGGAACACTACGGTGCGCGTCCCGTTGGTGGCCGGATCGGCTTCGACGCGCCAGTCGGCCGTGGTCGCGCTGGGGTCAGTGGTGTGCACGAGCTTGGTGGCGCTGTTCGAGCTGGTTCCCCCGCCACCCCCGCCTCCGCCGTCATCCCATGGAGGGGGAAATTGCCTGTCAGGCCCACGGGCCAGTTTTTCGGGCTCCTTTCGGCTCCACTTGGGCGGCTTGCCACCACCGGCGGCGGAGGGCCAACGCTCGCGC
>CAYZND010000201.1:0-4973 GCA_964479495.1 uncultured Mesoterricola sp. | reverse complement strand
ACCCCCGCCTCCGCCGCAGGCGGCGAGAAGGGTCAGGATGGAAGCGGCGGTGAAGAGACGAAATGTGGCAAAGCCCGAAGTCGACATTGTCATGGCTCCTTAGTCCAATTCGCTGAATAGAATGGTCGCGTCCTGCTCGCTGATGGAGCCATCTCCGTTCAGGTCGTACTGGGTCTGGAACCCCGTGGGGTCACCCGCCTTGGTGGTCCCGAAGTAGCGCGCGATGCGGGCGACATCCTTGAGGTCGATGTGGCCGTCCCCATTGAGATCGTAGGTGATGATGGTGAAGTCGGATATCGACTGGGCCGTCCCGCCCAAGGTCGTCACGGCGACCTTTCCAGTGGTGGCACCGGCTGGGACCGTGACCGAGATCTGGGTGGGGCCATCCACGGTGAAGGCGCTGGCGAAGGTCCCATTGAAGGAGACGGACAAGGTTCCGGTGAATCCGGTGCCCGAGAGGGTCACCACATCCCCGATCGGAGCCAGGGCGGGATTGAAGCTCGTCAGAGTCGGACTGGCGGGCGGGGGGCCGAGGTTCACGATGCTGACGGAGAGCAGCTCCATGCCGGAGTAGCTGTCACCCCAGGTCATGGTGTGGGTGCTGGTGTCCCAGGTGTCGTGAAGGTAGACGGTGCTTCCCGTGTCGTTGTAGCCGACCCCCACCACGGTGTGGCCAGCCAGGTTGAGCATCACGGGCCTGCCCGCATCGATCTCTGCCTTGAACTGGAGGAATGAGAAGCCGCCGTCGATGGTGTTGTCGGTCTTCTGGTTGTAGCACTCCGTCACGGTATAGCCCCTGGCCTCGTAGAAGAGCTTTCTGCCATAGGTTCCGTCTTTGGAAGCGACTCCACCCGACACCATGGCTGCTGCAGTCAAAGGGCTTGCTGAGCTCACATAGGTGTGAAACGTGGTCGATCCATCCACGTTGGCATAGGCTTTCTGGCTGGTCTTCATGTAGTCGCCGATCGCCGTTCCCCAAGTGTGCTGGGCCCAGTGCCCGGTGTAGGGGTCGTTGGCCGTGCTGTTGTAGCTGACCCAGTAGTCGTCGATGGACCCTTTCGCCACCCGGCCATCCACCCCGGCCTTGGAAGCGATCAGTGGGCAGTTGGGATAGGTGGTCGGCACACTGTCCGCCCAGGTGGGCCAGGAGCTGTTGTCCAGGGGCATGACACCGCCATTGGTGGGTCCGGCGTACATGTTGGGGTAGCCGGTCCGGTCGTAGTAGCCGGCGATCATGGCGCCGGAGACGGCGGAGCAGCCGAACACCCAGGTGAAGGCAGGTGTGGTCAATGAGTTCGAGCTGGCGCTCCGGGCTGGTTTGGGCAGAAAGACAGCCTGTCGCTGGAGATCGAAACCAGGGGGTGGCGTGGAGGGACCGTTGATGAGGGTCTCGTCCAGAAGGTCCCCGTTCGCCGCCTGGATCTTGAGGATCCTGACGTGGGCGATCGAGCCCGTGGCTTCCAAGGCCTGAGCGTGGATGGACAGGGTGCCGCCGAGTCCAACCCCAGCTGCGAGCAGGATGCGCCAGAAGCCCGCTGACAGGTTCTGGCCCTTGACCCCTGGCTGATCCGGCATAACGCCTCCATTTCGTCCGAACCTTGATGGTATTCGCCAATGATTAATCCTTCAACTTCTCGTCAGCCGGTGCGGGAGGGGGAAAAGGGACCGCCACGGGTCCAGGAGGGGTTCGAGGACCGTCCCGGGAGCTGCCCCCTTCCGCTCCGTGAGTCTGTCCTACCCCGACTGGGTCTCTGCATCGTGAGGGTAATCGGGGTAGAGCGCATGGGTGCACTCCGGACACATGCCGTGGGTGAAGGCCGCCTCCGAGTGGCTTTCGACATTGGCCTCGAGAGGGTTCCACGATCCCCGCTCGTCGCGGATCTTCTTGCAGGATGCGCAGATGGGGAGGAGCCCGTGCAGCGTCTTTACTTCGACCTTGACCTTCTCGAGCTCCTGCGTGCGCCGCTGGACCGCCTCCTCGAGGTGGTCCCGGTGCAAGGTCACTTCGGCGTTGAGGGCCTTCAGCTTGCGCCAGTCGCGGTAGAGCAGGCCCACGAACGGCAGGGAGCAGGCCAGGAAGAAGAGCACGGTCAGCGTTGTCTCCAGGGCATTCCGGCGCAGCAGCGTCTGGACGTAGGAGATGTCCAGGTCGGCGCAGGCGGGGTAGGGCCTGCCCCGCGGCGAAACCTGCGGCAGAGCTACGGAGCGGAAGTGGCCCCAGTGGTCGGTGTAATCGACGAAGACGGTCTTCCGCTCGGCCAAGGCGGTCACGAACGCAGCGGGGACATCCTCGTAGGGGTAGAAGTACCAGGACCGCCGCTCCGCGGCCTCCTGGGCGGAGACGGCCGGCCCGGAGAAATGGAAGACCCCATCCCGCTCCACGAGGGTGTAGACCCACTTGAAGTGGGTCTCTGCCAAGAAGTCCGCGAAGGCCTTCCGGTTGCGCAGCTCTTCCTCGTAGGGGATGGTGTCGGGCCCCAGGGCGCGGTCATGGAAGTCGGCGGCCAGCATGTATTTCAGGCTTCTCGCCGCCAGCAGCAGGGAGTCGTCGATCTCCTGCATCAGGGCAGCCTTCTTCCGGGCGCGGGAGTAGATGCCGAAGGCCGTGACTCCGGCGATGTAGACCAGCAGGCAGAGCAGGAACCAGTGGAGAAACCGGGGCTTGCGGGCTTTGGGGCTGTGCTCCGCCATGGCCGTTTCCACCTCCCATCAGGTTCCTGGAGCATTCTTCCATCCGAGGATCTGTTTGAGGTGCGAAGTTGACACATCGCTGGAAATCTTCATTGAGAACCGTAATATTCCGGCCTTGGGGATGTGCTAGGGTGTGAGGTTCGGTCGGCGGCAATGCCGTAGCTGAAGGGGAGGTCCGGCGCTTGCTGCTCAAGCTCTCATGGCCCGTGATGGTCGGGATGGTGCTCCAGTGTCTGCTCTCCACGGTGGACTACATCTTCGTCTCCCGGTTGGGCACCACGGCCGCGGCGGCGATCGCCCTGGGCAACAGCGCGGCGGGCGTGATCTTCTTCCTCTCCACCCTGGTGTCGGCGGGGACGGTGGCCCTGGTGGCGCGGAGCAGCGGGCGGGGCGATGACGCGGCCATCCGCCAAGTGTGCGGGATCTCGTTCACGCTTTCGGCGGTCATCGGACTGGTGGCGAGCGTGGCCTGCATGCTCGGTACCCCCTGGATCATCCGGATCATGTTCAATCCGGATCCGGAGGTCCTGGAGCTCTGCCGGCAGTTCCTGGTGATCCTCTTCGGGGGCACGGTGCTCGTGTTCGTCAACTCCTCCCTGCGCACCTCCATCCAGGCCGTGGGTGACACCCGGACACCGCTCTACATCTTCGGTCTGGCGAACGTCGTCAATGCCCTCCTGAATCCCTTGTTCATCTTCCACTTCGGGTGGGGCATCCGCGGGTCCGCCATCGCGACCGTGGTGGCCACGGCCTTCTCCTTCCTGGCCATCAACGCCGTGCTCATCCATCGCCTCTACGGGGGCCAGCTCGCGGACTTCGTGGCGTCCCTGCACCTCGAGGCCAAGGTGGGCTGGCGCATCCTGCGCATCGGAGGCTGGGCCTGCCTCCAGCAGGTGGCACGTCCTCTCACGGGGATGCTGATGTTCCGCATCGTCACCGAGGCCGGCGGCCGGGCGGGAACGGCGGCCTTCGGGATCGGCGGGCAGCTCTTCAACTACATCTTCATCTTCCTGGTGGGCCTCTCCACGGGGCTCTCCATCCTGGTGGGACAGAGCCTGGGCCGCGGGGACAAGAACGCCTGCGACGCCCTGATCCGGAAGGGCATGCGCCTGGCCTGGGTGAATGTCGTTCTCTTCGCCTTGCCCTTCCTGGTGTTCCCGGGCCTGGTGATGCGCTGCTTCAGCGCCGATCCCGCGGTCATCGAGGCCGGCGTCACGTACCTGCGCATGGTTTACTTCGGCGTGGTCTTCGTGGTCTACATCACCATCTACGGAGGCGTGTTCCAGGGGGCCGGGGACACCTTTCCGCCCATGATCGCCACGCTGGTCGCCAACACGGCGGTGAAGCTGGTCCTGGCCTACCTCCTGGCCGGACCCATGGGTGTGCAAGGGGTGTGGGTGGCCATCGCCCTCTCCGTGGTGGCGGAGGCGGCCATCATTGCGTTCTACTTCCGGAAGGGAGCTTGGAGGGACCGGGTCGTATGAAGTGCGTGGCGAGGACATCGGAAGGCGTGACACGCTTCCTGGCGCGGAACCGCATCCCCACCCTCAACATTGCGGGGATCCTGGAGCACGAGGCGCAGCTCGACATCTTCGTGGATCGGGACGAGGATCCGCGCGGCCTGCTGGCGAAGGGGCCCTGGTTCTGGTACGTCCATGCCGAAGACGAGACGTTCCTGGAGGAGGTCATCCAGGACATGCGACGCAAGGACGGCTTCTACCAGTTCTCGGGGCTGTGGCGGCCCCTGGCCGAGCGGATCCAGGCTCGCTTTCCACTGGTGTGGCACTCGCCCTGCAGCCTCTTCGTCCTGCCGGAAGGGGCGCAGGTTCAGCCTCGTGCGGATTCCCCCGCGACGAGCGTCCGCCTCGAGGACGCCGAGATCATCGATGCCCACTATGCCTACCGGCATTCGGGCAGCCTGGAGAAGATCCGGAAGTGCATCCAGCACCGCCCCTCTTCCGCCGTCTACGTGGATGGCCAGCTGGTCTGCTGGCTGCTGGTCCACGAGGACGAGTCCCTGGGGATCATGTACACCCTGGAGGAGCATCGCCGGAAGGGCTATGCCCTCGACGTGAGCCTGGACCTGGTGGACAAGCAGCTGAAAGCCGGGAAAACGCCCTTCCTGCAGATCCGGGATGACAACGACATGTCGCCCGGACTGGCCCTGAAGTGCGGGTTCCGCCCCGCGGGAAAGTGCGACTGGTTCGGCATCATGGTGGGCATGCCGAAGGAGGTCCTCGAGGGCGGCGCAGGGTTCCAGCGCAGGGTCCAGGACCTGTCTC
>CAYZND010000200.1:0-6625 GCA_964479495.1 uncultured Mesoterricola sp. | reverse complement strand
TCTACACCTCTCTATTCGTCGGCAGCGTCAGATGTGTATAAGAGACAGGGCCCGTACCATCTGGAACTCCCTCCAAGATTCATTCATGATCTATTTGAAAGCTCATGAATGACACAGCCTTCAGCCAGGGGTGCTGACAGCTACCCCTGGAGGGCGTGTGAAGCGGAGGATCCATGGGAGTGCCCTACCCAAAAGGCCCAGATAGCTATCCGAAGAAGCTGGTCAAGGCCTCGAACTCCTATCGCCTTCAGGCCTGGCTTGCCATGATGGCCCTGCTTGCGTTCCTCTCCGCCTACGCCGGGGCCTCCGCTTGGCTGGTCTGGAAGGCGTTCATCCTTTGGCGTGCAGCCTTTGCAGGCGGCACGAACCCCATCCTGCTCTTCTTTTCTGGTCTGGCCGCTGCGTTTCTTGCAGTGTTCATGATCAAGGCCCTGTTTTTCATGAAGCGAGGAGGGGGCGAAGAGGATCTGGAGGTCACCGAGGCCGAAGAGCCGGAACTCTTTGCCTTTCTGCACCGACTCGCCAAGGAGGCCAAGGCCCCACGCCCCAGGCGCGTCTTCCTTTCTGCCCGCGTGAATGCTGGAGTCTTCTTCGATGTCTCGCCCCTCAACCTCATCTTCCCTTCCAAGAAAAACCTGGAGATCGGCCTTCCTTTGGCGAATGCGCTGACCCTCTCCGAGTTCAAGGCGGTCCTGGCCCATGAATTCGGGCATTTTGCCCAGCGAAGCATGGCGGTGGGGCGCTGGGTCTATGTGGCGAGGCGGATCGCGGAACACATCGTGGCCAAGCGCGATGGCTTCGACCGACTGCTGGATCAGATGGCCTATTTCCTGGTGGCTGTGCAATACACCTGGTTCATTCCCTTGGTGGGATGGATTCTGAAGGTCATCATCTGGGCCCTGCGAGCGGTGGTGGATACGGTGTTCAGGGGTGTTCTCCTGGCGGAGCGGGCGCTCTCCCGTGAGATGGAATTCCAGGCGGATCGCATCGCAGTGAGCCTTTCAGGCAGCGATGCCCTGGTGCACGCGCTCTGCCGAATGAACCTTGCAGACAGGGCCTGGGATCGGACCCTCGAGTTTGCCAACGCTGAAATTTCGAAAGGGCGCGCCATGCCCGATCTCTTCGACCTTCATTCGAAAATCATGCAGCGGCTCGGGGAAATCACGAACGATCCCAAGTCCGGAGCAGCGTTAAGTTCCATCACCGGGGAGGGGCAACGGATCTTCCAGGCCGACATGGTCCAGGTATCCAGGATGTGGTCGACACACCCCTTCAACCATGAACGCGAAGAGAATGCCAAAAGGATCTACCTGGCCGGGGAGCTCGATGATCGGTCTCCATGGTCGCTGTTCCGCAGGCCGGAACAAATCCGGCAGAAGCTCTGCGCGGAGATGATCCGTGATGTGAAGACCCCATACGAGATGCTATCCAAGGAACAGGCCCTTTCCCTGCTCGATGAAGAATACGCTCGCGAATCCTGCAGCCCGGAGTATTTCGGAAGCTATCTGGACCGGTATGTGACCCGCTGGGCAGACGATCTTCGTGAACTTTACGGTGGTACAGCCGTGCGCGACCGATCGGAGCTCTACTCCGAGCGTTTGTCCGCCGACCTTGAGGCCCTCGCATCTCTTCAAAGCGAGAAAGCGCAGTTGGAAGCTCTGAGGGATGGGAAGGCCAGGAATTCGGAGGGTCGGCTCCAGCACCAAGGGGACTCGGTGCGAACCAAGAGGCAAGCGGTGGAGGCGCTCGCGGATCTATCCCGACGAATCCATGCTCTGAAAAGGTCCCTTGCGGAGCATGATCGCAGCTGCAGATCCAGGTACTACGGGTTGGCTTCGGAGCAGGGGGATGAATGGGTCACGCTCTGGCTGGGGCTGCTCAAGCTGCTGCATTACTCGGAGCATACGCTTGCGAACATCCTGGATGCCGAAGTGGCCCTCCGCAACACCTTGGCGATGACCACCGCCAAGTCGAAGGTCAGCGAGAAGGAGTTCCAGCGCATTTTCATGGCTGCTGGCGATCTGTACCATCCGCTCTCGGAAGTGCCAACGTCTGCCAGCAAGATCGTCCTGGATGAAGAGACGCTAGCCCTTTTGGGTCATGCCGACTGGGCGAGCGCCATCGGGGAATGGAAGCTGGGAGCACCCTGCAGCGAGAACCTTTCGGGGTGGCTGAATGTCGTGGATGGATGGACGCGCCAAGTGGTAAGCGCCCTCCATCGCCTCAGGCGGGCAGCTTTGGATCGTCTGCTGGCTACGGAACGTCAGCTCGAGGAAGCGCATGGGTCAGAACTGAAGCTGGGCATGGCTCCACGGCCGCCAGCGGTGCAGTTCGACTACCGCACCTTCACGGACGGCAAGGAGAGGCCGCTGCAGCGAGAGCTTGATCTCTGGTCGAAATTCCACGCCGCCGATGGATGGCTGCCCGGGGCAGCCCGACTGGCTGTCGCCGGCATGATCCTCGCAGGGCTTGTCGGCATGAGCTCGGTGATGGGCACGGCTCGGCTCACGGTCTTCAATGGACTCGGCCGTGAAGTGATTGCTCGGATTGGAACTCACACCGTGAAGCTGCGGTCCGGAGGGCAGGAGACCCTCTCGATTCCAGTGGGAGAGACGCTCGAAGTGTCCGCGGAGACGCGAGAAGGGACGCTCATCGAGACATTCTCCGAGAAACCCTCGATCTACGATGGCCAGTATGTCTACAACATTGCCGGGGCGAGTCCCCTCGTCGAATGGACTGCGGTCTACGGGCCTGCACAACCCTTACCGGAGAGGGTTCTTGGCGCGCCCCGCTGGATCCAGTCCACGGCAGATGCCATCCTGGAACCCCCGCCCGCCCGCATCCAGACCGAGCATGGGGAGGGTGGGACCCGAACTGTCCTGGCAGCAGCACCGGATGCATCCGTTCGTTCCCAGCTTTCCATGAGTGGGGATGAGGCCGTGCACCAGCAATTGATACGAGTGCATGCCCGCTGGGATGATGCCGCTTCGCCCTTTCTCGCGCAGTGGCTGGGGCAGGCCTTCGCGCTTCCGGATTGCGAGGCGCTTCTCGATGCGAGGTTGGAAGGGAATCCGCTGGATATCCAGACGCTACGAATACAGCAGGAACTGCCGAATCCCGATGCACGTGCCAAGGCCTGTGAACGGCAGCGTCGGCTGCTCGCAGGAGACCCTGGAAATCCGGACCTGCAGTATCTGGTGGCTCGGGCATTGCCTGTGGAAAAGGAACAAGACGCAGCATTCAAGCAAGGGTTCAAGACGTTTCCAAACAACGGATGGTTCGCCTACGCCGCTGGATCGGCGTTTGCGGAGGAATGCGATTGGCCGATGGCGCGCAAGGCCTACGAAGTGGCCATCAAGCTGCCATCGATGGTGGAACCGGCTGCCCTAGAATTGGCGCGCATCCGGCGCATCGAACAGGGTTCCCAGGCTTCTGTAACGGACCTGCTGAGCAAGTCGGGCGCGCTGAAGGTATGCCATCTCATGGAGACCGGGGTAGGCGGTCAGGGGGATCCGATGATCGAAGCCTACATTGCCCTGAACAAGGGTGATCTCCGGAAAGTGCAAACCGTATCCCGAACCACAGGGAGTAATCCGGCGAGGCTGATCCGGCTGATTGCGGCATCGGACGGCGCAACAACCGCCATGCAAAAAAGTGGAGGCAGTCTGCCCTTTGCGGAAGGCTTGGATGAGGACACTTTCTGGTGCTCCCTGGGGCTGGCCTTGAGGTCAGGAGCCTCCATCGAGGAGCACCTGAAAGGCATGGATGCATTCATGGTGTCCACGGATGTCCCTGCGCTGAAGGCCTTCCTCCAGGCATTGATGGAGAAGAACCTCCGCCAGGCTGAGGCTCGACTGGAGGGGACTCAGCTGGTCACCAGAGCCCGAGCCTATGAGTTAGCCCTGATCGCGCTCGGCGATCAAGCGCCCCCTGCGTGGCGGACCTTCGTCAAGCGAGCCCTGTTCTCCGGCGAACGGCCCTATTTCAGCTAGTGCATGGCATCCTCAACCGCGCTTGAGCAGGCCTAAAAGTAGGGCGACCAGCACGACGGCCAGCAGCGCGGTCCATGCGAATGGGAGGGGTACGGCTCCAGCCCAGGCGTAGAGGACCGCGGAGCTCACGGCGCAGGCGCCCAGGAACGATGCGGATCTGAGCCGCAAGCGGCGGTGGGCTTGGGCATCCATCCGGGCGCGGAGCCTTGCGGCCTGGACGACGAAGAAGAAGGCCAGGGGTAGGGCGCTGAGGAATCCGAAGGCCTCGGGGCTCACGAGCGGCTCCCTGCGTGGACGCGCAGTGCTCCGAGGGGTTGGAGGGGGTTCCAGTCGAGGATCGTGATGCCGGCCCGCAGGAGGCGCGAGAACAGCACTTCGCTTTCCAGGTCCAGCATGCGCTGCGCCAGGAGCTCGGTGGCTGCAGCTCCGGGTTCGTTCAGGGGCGAGGGATCCGGCCTCAGGATGGCCACCTCGTAGCCCAGGGCGCGCAAGCTGCGGAGGGGAGCCACATCCTCGCGCCGCAGGGGACTCACCACGAGCACCAGGGAACGCGGCGGGAAGATGCGGATGGGCAGGTTGTCGAACCGGTCGAAGGCGGCATGGGCGCCGAGTTCGGCACGGGCTGCGGCCATGCGCAGGCGCAGCCGGTGCTCACGGCCCGCGCCCGAGGGGGTCCACGAGATGAGGGAGCCGTAGTTCAGGAAAGCCACGCGGTCTCCCCGGTCCAGGAAGTCCTCCGCCAGGGAGAGGGCCGCGGCGGCGGCGGCCTCGAACTGTTCGTTGCAGGTGTACGCCTCGCAGCGGCAGTCGAGGATGATGCCGGCGTCGATGGCCCGCTCCTCCTCGAAGACGTTGACGATGGGCCGGCCCCAGAGCGCTTCGGCCCGCCAGTTGAGGCACTTCAGGGGATCCCCCGGCGTGTAGTCGCGGGTGCCCGCGAAGTCCGTGCCCGATCCCACGCGCTTGGCGCGGCTCCGGCCGGCGAAGGGCCTCACGGCCCCGGCGCCGAAGGCCTGCTTCGGGGCGGCGAAGGCGCGCGGGTACACGGCGAGGGAGCAGGGGCAGGGCAGCGAGGCGCGGGCCTTCAGGGTCGTGAAGGGATCCTCGGCTTCCGCATCGAGGGCTTCCAAGGCGTAGCACCCGCGGTCCCCTTCGAGGGCGTAGGACCACGTGAGCTCGGCTCCTGCCTCGAGGGTTCCGCTCCAGGAGGCCTCCCCCTCCACCACTTCAAGGCCCTCCGGGAGGACGTCCCGGAGGCTCAGGCACTCCAGCCGTGCGCCCCGGTTCCGGAGGGTCAGGGTCACCTGCACCCGACCGGCCACTGGCGCGAAGCGGGAGGACAGGGTCCGTGAGGCGTCGAGGGCAAGGACAGGTGGGGAGAAGAAGGCGCCCAGGGCCGCAAAGGCTGCGAAGGGCAGGGCCGCCGCGAGGAACGCGCCTTCGGCGCGGAGGAACCCCGCGGCGACGAGCAGAAGGGCGATCCCGCAGGCGGCGGTCCTCACAGGGTCTCGGCCTTGGGCACGGGCACGGTGGCGATCACTTCCCGCACCACCTCGGCCACGCGGGTCTCCGCGGCCCAGACGTCCGGCTTCAGAAGGACCCGGTGCACGAGGGCTTCGAAGGCGCACCACTTCACGTCGTCCGGCAGGACGTAGCTGCGTCCTTCCATGAGGGCCCGGGCCCGGCCCAGCTTGAGGAGGGCCAGGGAGGCCCGGGGACTGGCGCCCACGGCCACCCGGGAGGAGGTCCGGGTGGCGGCCGCCAGGGCCACCGCGTAGCCGGCCACATCCCGGCCGATGTGGATCTTCTCCGCAGCGGCGGAAAGGCTCCGGAGATCCGCTTCGCCGCCCAGCTTCGAGAGGGCCACCTCCTCGGTGCCCCGGGCCGCGCGGCGCAGGATGACCTCCAGCTCCTCCTCGGGCGAGGGGTAGCCGATGGACAGCTTCACGAGGAACCGGTCCAGCTGGGCCTCGGGCAGAGGGAAGGTGCCCTCGTACTCGATGGGGTTCTGGGTGGCGATGACCATGAAGGGCGCGGGCAGGGGCAGGGTGCGGCCCTCGAGGGTGGCCTGCTTCTCCTCCATGGCTTCCAGCAGGGCGGACTGGGTCTTGGGCGGTGCGCGGTTGATCTCGTCAGCGAGGACGAAGTGGGCGAAAACCGGGCCCTCGATGAGCCGCAGCTGGCCCGAGGTGCGGTCGAGCACGTAGGCCCCCGTGATGTCCGCCGGGAGCAGGTCGGGCGTGAACTGGATGCGCTTGAAGGAGCAGTCGAAGATGCGCGCGAAGCTGCGCGCCGCCAGCGTCTTGGCGAGACCGGGATTGTCCTCGATGAGCACGTGGCCCCCGGCGATGGCGGCGCCCAGCAGGCGTTCCAGGAAGGCTCGCTTGCCCACCACGGCCTTCTCCAGCTCATCGAGCACGGTGGCGCAGAAGGCCTGGGGGGATGGCATCGGTTCAGTCATGGGCGGTCTCCCTTCGCATCGGGGCGATGGTGTTCGAGCTGGTCCAGCACCGCTTCGGTGCGGCGCAGGAAGTCGGGATCCTGGGAGGGCGGGCGCTGCGCCCCGCCCCGGAAGCCCACATGATCCTCGGCGAAATAGTCGATGAGCCATTGCTCCTGTAGTCGAGGTGCTT
>CAYZND010000199.1:0-6668 GCA_964479495.1 uncultured Mesoterricola sp. | reverse complement strand
CGTTCCTGGAACGCGATGGCGGTGGGGACGGCCAGGAAGGCCGACAGGTCCCGGGTGCCCAGCCACTGGAGACGGCGCTCCAGGGTCGTCATGCCGGCGTAAGGCGCATGACCCGCGAGGTCGGGACTGTAGCCCCAGCTCACGACGGGGGCGTCCAGGAGCGCGTGGTGTTCCGGGCGCGCATGCAGGAACGCGGCTCCCTTGGGCGCACACAACCACTTATGGCAGTTGCCGACGTAGAAGTCGGCGCCGAGCTCATCGAGGTTCAAGGGAATCTGGCCGGGCGCATGGGCCCCGTCGATGAGGGTGAGGATGCCCGCCTGGCGGGCCCGCCGGCAGATCTCCGCCAGGGGGAAGATCAGGGCGGTCGTCGAGGTGATGTGGCTGAGGTAGATGACGCGGGTGCGGGGCGTCACCGCCGCCCAGAGTCGCTCTGTGAACGTTTCGGAGGTGAAGGGCAGCGGGATCTCGACGGGGATGTACCGTGACCCGGTCCGTCCGCAGACGAAGGCCCAGGTGAAATCGCAGGCCCCGTACTCGTGGTTGGTGGTGAGGATCTCGTCGCCTGGCGAGAGTGCCAGGGAGCGGGCCACAATGTTCACACCGCCCGTGGCGTTGGACACATAGACCAGATGCTCGGGGCTCGCTCCCAGGTATTCAGCCAGGGACGCACGGGCCTGGCCGAGCAGTTCCGCGGAGCGCCGCCCGAGGAACGCCACCGGGTTCCGCTCCATCTCACGCTCCCAGCCCTGGCGGGCCTCGAGGACCTCGACCGGGCAGGCGCCGAAGGAACCATGGTTCAGGAATACGAGGGACGGGTCGAGCTGGAAGAGATCCTTCATGAAGCGCTCCGCATGCCTTCACCCTAGCATCCCGCCGAAGTCACGCCCGGCGGGCTTGCACGTCTGCGCGCAGGACCGGACAATCCTTGAAGATCTGCCTGAAAGGGACGCCGCCATGTCTTCTCGCCCCATGCTTCACGGTGCCTTCACCATGGCCTGTCTGGCAGCCAGCGCCTCCTTCGCATGGTCCCAGGACTGGTCCCTCCAGGAGTCGGGGTTCGGCATCCTGGATACGGCCTCCACGCCGCCCACCGCCGTCGACCGCGATCGCCCGGAATGGTTCGCCGAAAGCCTTCAGGGACAGCTGACCGGAAAGCGCCAGTTCATGTTCTGGGTGGCGGGTCCCCGTCCGGAAACCTACCGGAACAAGGGCGGTGTGCCCATCTACGGCTACACCTTCAGGTATTCCAAGAACGGAGCCCAGGCCCACCGAGGCGGAACCTACAGCTTCACGGAAGCCGGCTGGGGAACGCAGCAGATGCCCACCGAACCAGGCACCTACCGCTACGACATCCTTCTCGTGAATTCGGAGAACGGGAGCGAACGCCTCCTCAAGACGTTCACGTACACGATCAAGCCAGGCAAGGGCGGGAGCACGCCCCCCTCCAGCGGGGGAGCGGACGTCTACCTCAGCGACCTGCCTGAGTCCGCCAGCGGGAACGTCCATGGCGGTCTTGGCAAGGACCGGCCCTACTGGGCTTCCGAGTTGGTCATCGCCGGGAGGCGATTCGCCAAGGGCCTCGTCACCCATGCACCCGCCGAGAACGGCCGGAAAGCTTTCGTGGAGTATGCGCTCGGCGGCCAGTACCGCCTCTTCCAGGCCACGCTCGGCTCGGCAGCCGACAAGAGCAACTATGGCGATGGGAGCATGAACTACGCTGTCCTGGTGGATGGCCGGGTCGTCGACCAGGGCCGCTTCCCCGTCCCACCCGCGACGAAGGGGATCCAGGTGTCCCTGCAGGGCGCACGCACGCTGCGGCTGGAAGTCGACAACGGCGGGAACGGGAACAACGCCGACCATGCGGCCTGGGGAGACGCGCGCCTGACACGCTAGCGTGCCGACCGCCCCACTTCCGTCAGCAGGGGCCGGATGTCCTTGATCGAGTAGGGCTTCAGCAAAGTCCACACGCGCGGGATGCCGAACAGCCTCGTGCGCGCCTCGTCATCCAGGTGTCCCGTGCACAGCACCACCGGAAGCTCGGGGTGCGTCGTGCGCATGCGCTCCAGGGTCTCCGTGCCGCTCAGGCCAGGCATGTTCTGATCCAAAATGACGACGTCCACGTCCAACCCGGCATTCAGCTGCTCAAGGGCTTCAGGGCCGCTGCTCGTCGTGCGGACCACCGTATGCCCCAGGATGTTCATGAGGTCCGGGAAGGAATCCCGGATCAGCTCGTCGTCATCCACCAGCAGGATCCTGAGACAGGCCCCAGGCTCGCGACCGGGCTCCGCGGGCATGGCCGTTCCCGGTTCGGCGGCCTTCGGGCAGACCGGGAAGCGCAACAGCACCGTGGTGCCGCGACCTTCCTCGCTGTGGATGTCCACGGACCCGCCATGGGCCTTCATGGTGCCGTAGACGCCGGAAAGCCCCAGCCCCGTCCCCTTGCCCACCGGCTTGGTGGTGAAGAAGGGCTCCGTGGCCCGGGCCAGCACTTCCGGAGGCATGCCCCGGCCGTCGTCCTCGATCTCAAGATCCACGTACCCATCCCCAAGGTCTCGGGAACGGAGCGTGAGCACACCCTTGTCCGGCATGGCATCGATGGCGTTGACGCAAAGGTTCATCAGGGCGTTGCTGATGGCGGACGGATCGCCCAGGACACTCGGCAGTCCAGCGCTGAGGTCCATGCGCAGCTCGATCCGCTGGAGCGTGGTGCGCTGCAGGAGCTCCACCTCCTTGCGCACGAGCTGGTTGAGGTCCAGCACCTGGGGTTCCTGCAGTCCCTTCCGGGCAAAGTCCGTCAGGTTCTTCACCAGGTCCCGGCCGCGGTTGCTGGCACTGAGGATGATGTCGAGGCCCGAGACCAGGGCCGGATCCGAGGCGAGCTTCGCCTTCAGCACGGAGGCCATGCCCTGGATCGCCTGCAGCACGTTGTTCATGTCGTGGGCCACACCGCCAGCCAGAATGCCAAGGCTCTCCAGCTTCTGCGCGTGCTGGACCTCCGCCTCCAGGCGCCTGCGCTCTTCCTCGTTGCGCTTCTGCGCCGTGATGTCCTCGAAGATGGTGGCAAAGGAGCCTCGCCGGGGCGAGAACACGCTGATCCGGAAGTGCTTCCCCATGGGTTCGAAGAAGACCTCGAAGGCCTTGGGCTGCCCGTCCGCGGCCACGCTGCAGAACTCCTCGAGATAGGGCGGTGAGCCCGTCCCGTAAAGATCGCTGGCCAGGCGTCCCAGGCAAATCTCCCGCTTCAGCCCCGTGTGCCGCTCGTAGGCCGGGTTCACATCCATGATCCGGTAGTCCACCGCATGGCCTGCGGCATCGTGGATCACCTCGTGCAAGGCCACGCCCTCGATCATCGACTCGAACAGGTTGCGGAACCGCGCCTCGCTGTCCGCCAATGCCTCCGCGGCCCGCTTGCGCTCGTCGATGTCCTCCACGATCGCCACCAAGTGCTGGGGCAGACCGGCCGAATCCCTCATCAGCGTGGCGTGGAGGCGGCCCCACACCTCGGTGCCGTCCTTCCTGAGATACACCTTCTCCGCATAGAAGAAGGGGATCTCGCCACGCACGCAGGCTCCGATGCGGGCAACATCCGTCTCCCAGAATCGGGGGTGGGTGATGTCCTTCACGCTCAGGCTCTGCAGCTCCACTTCGGAATAGCCCAGGAAGACCTGGAAGGCCGGATTCACCCGGAGAAAGCGACCCTTCAGGGAGACTTCGACGATTCCCACGGAGGCCTGCTCGAAGATGGTCCGGAAGCGGGCTTCGCTCTGCAGCAGGGCCTCCATGGCCCGCTTCCGCTCCGTGATGTCGAGGGTGAAGCCGGCGAGGTAGGGCGGCTTTCCCTCCAGCGCCACGGGGAACTTGATCGTGGTGAACGAGCGGTCCCCCAGGTCCTCGTCCACCTTCACCTGCTCGCCCCGCTCGATGATCCGCCGGTCGTCGGCGATCATGCTCGCCGCCAGCTCCGGCGGGAACAGCTCATCCATGGTCCGGCCGAGCACCTCGTCCAGGGGCCGCCCGAGCATCTCCTCGTAGTTCCGGCTGAGGCGGATCGGACGCAGCTCGGCATCCTTGAAGAAGACGTAGACCGGGCTGTGCTCCAGGAAGGCCTGGAAGAGGCTCTCCACGTCCCGCAGGGCGGCTTCCGTGCGGCGGCGCTCCGTGATGTCCTTGCAGAGGGTCAGGATGCGGAGCCCCTCGGACGTGCAGACCACCGTGGCGTTGATCTCGACGGGCGTGGTCTTTCCCTCGGGCGAGACGTAGTCGATCTCCAGATCCCGCACCCGCCCGGTCTCCAGGCACTTCCGCACTTCCTCCCCGTTCCGGACCTGGTCGTGGGCGGAGGTCCACTCCACGACCGAACACCCGAGGATGTCTTCCAGCGTCTTCCGCCCGGTCAGCCGCAGATACTCAGGGTTGGCGTCGAGCACCCGGCCCTGATCGTCGAGGATCACGTAGCCTGTGTCCGTGGTCTCCACCAGGGCTCGGTACTTCTCCTCCACGTCCTGGAGTTCTCCAAAGGCTCGCGGCTTGCTGGCATGGGCTCCTGCATCCACCCCGGACTCCTCTGGAAGACCACCTTGACGATACAACTGACTCTTGTTCATTAAATACCCGGACCGATTTCCGTGCCCGGCGGGATCATGGCCCGGTTGGCCACCACGACGATGCCATCCTGCACGACCCAGGGACCCCGGTTGAGGTCCGTGCCCCTGGGGAAGGGCTTGATGCGCACACCGTCACCGATGCGGATGTTCTTGTCCAGGATGGCGCCTTCGATGTGGCAGTCGCGTCCGATGCCCAGGACGGGGCTCCCGGCAGGGGTGCGGTGCTCATAGTAGTCCGCGCCCATGACGATGCTGTCCCGGATGCAGGTCCCGGCCCCGATCACGCTGCGCAGGCCGATGATGGAGTGCGTGATCTCCGCCCGGTCAATGACGCATCCCTCGCTCAGCATGACATCCCGTAACCGGCTGTCCGTGATGCTGGAGCTGGGCAGGAAGCGTGAGTGTGTGTAGATGGGGCTCTTCGCGTCATAGAAGTTGAAGGGCGCATCCGGCAGGGTGAGGGCCAGGTTGGTGTCGTAGAAGGACCGCACGGTGCCGATGTCCTGCCAGTAGCCGTCGAAGTCGAACCCCACGATGGGCAGCTTGCCGATGGCGAAGGGGATGACATCGCTGCCGAAGTCGTCGAAGTCCGGGTAGTCCAGCAGAAGGTCCACCAGGGTCCGGGTCTTGAAGACATAGATGCCCATGGAGCCCAGGAAGGGCCGGGCGGCATCGTCGCGGCTCACCATGCGCGCCTGGGTCTCGGGGTCCCTGGGTTTTTCCACGAAATCCAGGATGCGCCCATCCAAATGACGCTTGAGCAGGCCGAAGCGGATGGCGTCCTCCCTGGCCACGGGCTGGACGGCCACGGTGATGTCCGCGTTGTTGGCGATGTGATAGTCCACCATCGCCGTGTAGTCCATGCGGTACAGGTGGTCCCCCGCCAGGATGAGCACGTGCTCGGCGCCCGTGGCCTGGATCTCCCCGAGCTGCTTCCGGACGGCGTCCGCCGTCCCCTGGTACCAGTCCTCGCTCTGGAGGGTCTGCTCCGCGGCCAAAACCTCCACCCAGCCCGTGTGGAAGGCATCGAACTTGTAAGTGTTCGTGATGTGCCGGTGGAGGGAGACGGAATTGAACTGGGTCAGCACGAACACCCGGTAGATGGCCGAGTTGATGCAGTTGCTGATGGGGATGTCGATCAGGCGGTATTTCCCCGCGATGGGCACGGCCGGCTTGGACCGGTCCATGGTGAGGGGATAGAGGCGCTGGCCGCGCCCTCCCCCCAGGATCACTGCCAGGACATCATTGGTTGAGGGCATCCATCCTCCAGGAGGGCTTTTGTCTGTCGTGTCGGCAGCACCGGTGGCCTGAATGAATCCTGCCCGTTCCTGGACCCAAGGCTTCGCTCACCGCCAGGACGGGGATTGCTCCGCTTGGAGGCACATTGGACGACTTTTCTCGGAACGGAGCCGCCCCGCGATGGAACTAAGATCCAGGTCCGCGGCCTCATACCCGCGGCATCGGCCCACAAGGGAGGCATCTGGATGGCGAGCCTGCACGGGGGGGAACAGGTGGATGTGGTCCTGGCCGGCGCGGGGATCGTCAGCGCCACGCTGGCGACCATGCTGCGCGAGCTGGACCCCGACCTGGGCATGCACGCCTTCGAACGGATGCCGGGCGTGGCCCGGGAGAGCAGCCAGGCCATGAACAACGCAGGGACGGGACATGCCGCCAACTGCGAGCTGAACTACACCCCTGAAGCGCCCGACGGCACCGTGGACATCGCCAAGGCGCTGGCCATCAACGAGGCCTTCGAGGTCTCCCTGCAGTTCTGGAGCCACTTGGTGGAGCGGGGCGTCCTGCCGGACCCCAGGCGGTTCCTCAACCCAGTCCCCCACCTCAGCTTCGTGTGGGGGGAGGCCGACACCCGCTTCCTCCAGGCCCGGCATGCCCGGCTGAGCGGCCACCCCATGTTTGCGGACATGGCCTTCACCCGGGATCCCGCCGAGCTGCGCGACTGGATGCCGCTGGTGATGGAGGGCCGGGAAGGCCCCCAGCCGCTGGCCGCCACCCGGGTGGCCCGGGGGACCGACCTGAACTTCGGCGCCCTGACCCAGCAGC
>CAYZND010000198.1:0-6703 GCA_964479495.1 uncultured Mesoterricola sp. | reverse complement strand
TTCCAGGTCTTTGTCAGTTCCATAGCGCGATATCCAGAAAGGTGGAGGGATGGGCCCTGTGAAACCTTGGCAACCTGCCTGCATTTGCAGGCCTTGGTGCCAATTCCCGCCGGTGGCTGCGTGCAGCGTGCCGGAGAGATGACGAGCTGAATTCGGACGACAAACGTCGGTTTACCTGCCCATAGCCTCTTTTCCAAACATCCCTCCGCCGGATGGTCCTGTCGCGCGTGGTTCTGAAGGAAGAACCCATCTGCGAGGCCCTTCCATGTCCCTTCCTTTCCGTGACGCCCTGAATGCCGGACAGCGGTTCCTGTTCGACGGCTCCGCGCCCACCGTGCTCTACGAGCGCGGGGTCTTCATCAACCGCTCCTTCGACGAAGCGAACCTGGCCTCCCCGGACCTGGTCCTGGATATCTACCAGCAGTTCCGAAGCGCCGGGGCCCAGATCCTCACCACCAACACCTGGGCGGCGAACCGTCTGAAGCTCCAGGGGTATGGCCTGGCCGAGAACCTGCTTGAGATCAACCGGAACGGCGCGCGGCTGGCCAAGCAGGCCCTGGAGGGCGAGGAGGGATGGGTGGCGGGCTGCATCGGCCCGCTAGGGGTGCGCATCGAACCCTGGGGGCCCACGTCCTTCGCGGAAACCCGTGGCTTCTTCTCCGAGCAGGCCCAGGCCCTGCTGGAGGGAGGGGTCGATCTGTTCGTGCTGGAGTCCTTCGAGGACCTGAACGAGACCCAGCAGGCGATCCTGGCCATCAAGGAGCTCTGCGACCTGCCCATTGCCGCCATGATGACGCCCAACGACGACGGCCAGACCCTCTTCGGCACGGAGCCGGAGTGGTACATCCGCAAGCTGACGGAGTGGGGGGCCGACCTGGTGGGCGTCAATGGCGGCAGCGGTCCCGCCCCCCTGCTGGACCTGCTCAAGCGCTTCAAGGCAGTCACGACGCGTCCCCTCATCCTCCAGCCCAGTGCCGGCCTGCCCAGGCTGGTGGACGGGAGACTGCTCTACATGGCGAGCCCTGAGTATCTCGGCGAATTCGCCCGGCAGGCCTTCCAGCTGGGGGCCGTGGCGGTGGGCGGTTGCGCCGGCACGACACCGGCCCACACCCGGGCCATGCGAGGGGCTCTGGCCCAGGAGCGCGCCTTCGAGGAGTCCCGGCCGGAGATCGTCTCCCTGGAACAGGGCACGCCTGTGGCCACGGTTCCCTTCCGGGAGCGGAGCCTCCTGAGCGGCAAGCTGGCGGATGGGCGCTTCGTCACCACCGTGGAGCTGGTGCCGCCCAAGGGGACCAGCCCGGACAAGCTGCTGGGCCAGGCGGACCGCTGCTGGGAGCTGGGGGTGGATGCCATCAACGTGCCCGATGGCCCCCGGGCCATGGCGCGCATGTCGGCCCTGGCCACCGCCTGTCTCATCGAGCAGCGCATCGGGCTCGAGACCGTGATGCACTTCGCCTGCCGGGACCGGAACCTGCTGGGCATTCAGAGCGACCTGCTCGGGGCGGCCGCCCTGGGGCTGCGCAACCTGCTGGCCATCACGGGAGATCCGCCCAAGCTGGGGCCCTACCCCAAGGCCACCGCGGTCTTCGACGTGGATTCCATCGGTCTGGTGAACATCATTAGCCGCCTCAATTCGGGCCTGGATCTGGGCGGGTCGCCCATCGGCGCCTCCACCGCCTTCAGCGTGGGCGTCGGAGCCAACCCCGTGGCCATCGACCTGGAGCGGGAACAGTCGCGGTTCCGCTACAAGGTGGAAGCCGGGGCGGACTGGGCCATGACCCAGCCTGTCTTCGACCCCGACAGCCTCTTCCGCTTCCTGGACTTCGCCCAGCCCCTGGGCATTCCCATCATCGCGGGGCTCTGGCCCCTCAAGAGCCTGCGCAACGCCCAGTTCATGGCCAACGAGGTGCCCGGAGTCTACGTGCCGAAGGTGATCCTGGACCGCATGGCGCGGTTCTCCGGCGCCGAGGACCAGCTTCGGGAGGGCCTCGACATCGCCGGGGAGATCATCGAGGCCGTCACGCCCCGGGTCCAGGGGCTCCAGGTCTCTGCGCCCCTCGGCCAGGTGGAGATGCTGAGGGACATCCTGCGGATGACGGGCTGCGTGCCGCGCACGCGTGCCTCGGAACCCATGGGAGGGGCGTGATGGCCAAGGTCCACTTCCTCACGGAGGACCTGCTGGTGGAAGCCCCGGAGGGCGCGGGGCTCGCGGACATCGCGGAAGCTGCCGGGGCCGACCTCACCTTCGGCTGTCGCGCCGGCTCCTGCGGGACCTGCCGGGTGCGCGTGGCCGAAGGCCTCGCGCACTGCTCCGGGATGACCTCGGAGGAACGGGACTTCCTGCGGGGACTCGGCGCCCCCGAGGACCAGCGCCTGGCCTGCCAGGTGACGGTTCGCGGTGATATTGCCATCGAATACTTGGGAATCGAACCATGACCACCCTTGCTGCCCACCTCAAGGAACGCGTGCTGCTGCTGGATGGCGGCATGGGCACCCAGATCCTGGCCCGGAGGCCCTCCGTCGACGACTTCGGCGGACCCGCGTTCGATGGCTGCATGGAGCTGCTCAATGAGCGCCGGCCCGAGTGGATCCGGGACATCCATGCGGCCTACTTCGATGCCGGTGCCGACGGAGTGGAGACCAACACCTTCGGCTGCAACGAGGTGGTGCTTGGGGAATTCGGCCTGGCCCACCGGGTGGAGGACCTGAACATCCAGGCCGTGCACCTGGCCCGGGAGGTGGCCCGGAGCTACGACCACCACAAGTACGTCATCGGCTCCGTGGGACCCGGCACGAAGCTGGTGACCCTGGGGCACATCACGCCCGGCGATCTCTACCGGTCCTACTTCGCGCAGATGAAGGGCCTGCTGAAGGGGGGGGCGGATGCCATCCTCATCGAGACCTCCCAGGACCTGGGCCAGATCAAGATCGCGGTGCGCGCGGCGCGGACCGCCATGGCGGAGCTGCGCATCGAGCGCCCCCTGTGGGTCCAGGTGACCGTGGAGACCAGCGGCAGCCTGCTGCTGGGCACGGACATCGCCTCGGTCATCTCCACGGTGGAGATGCTGGACGTGGATGTGCTGGGCCTCAACTGCGGCACGGGGCCCGACGAGATGCACGCGGCCCTCGCGGTGCTGGCGGAGACCTCGCCCTTCGAGCTGAGCTGTCTGCCTAATGCGGGCCTGCCCGTGAACCAGGATGGCAAGCTGGTCTACACCATGGGACCCGAAACCTTCGCGGAGAAGGTGGCCCATGCCGCCAAGGAGTTCAGCCTGAACATCGTGGGGGGCTGCTGCGGCACCACGCCGGACTACATCCGCGCCCTCCGGGGGAAGCTCTCGAACTGGTCCGTGACCCACCGCACGCCCATCCTCGAGCGCTCGGCCACGAGCTTGTATCAGGCGGTGAGCCTCCGGCAGGAGCCCCGCCCCCTCATCGTGGGGGAGCGCACCAACGCGAACGGCTCCAAGCTCTTCCGGGACCTCCTCGCCCAGGAGGACTACGACGGGCTGGTGGGCATCGCCAAGTCCCAGCAGCGCGAGGGCGCCCACATGCTGGATGTCTGCGTGGCCTACGTGGGGCGGGACGAAGTCCGGGACATGGACGAGTACCTCCGGCGCCTCGTCACCCAGACGACCCTGCCGCTGATGATCGACTCCACGGAGGTGCTGGTCATCGAGCGGGCTCTGCAGGTCGCGCCCGGGAAGTGCCTGGTCAACTCCATCAACTTCGAGGACGGAGAGGCCAAGGCCCGGCGGATCCTGGATCTCTGCCGCACCTACGGTGCCGCAGTCGTGGGCCTCACCATCGACGAGGAGGGCATGGCCCGGACCCGGGAACGCAAGGTGGCCGTGGCCCAGCGCCTCCATGACCTGGTGGTGGGGGAGTACGGCTTCAACCCCTCCGACCTGATCATCGATCCGCTCACCTTCACCCTGGGCAGCGGCGACGAGAGCTTCCGCGGTTCCGCGGTGGAGACTCTGGAGGCCATCCGGACCATCAAGGCGCGCTTCCACGGCACCCTGACCATGCTCGGCGTCAGCAACGTCAGCTTCGGCCTCAAGCCCGCGGCGCGTCATGTGGTGAACGCCCTGATGCTGTACCACGGGGTGCAGGCGGGCCTCGATCTGGCCATCTTCAACGCGTCCAAGGTCATCCCCGTGGCGCGCATTCCGGAGGAACAGCGGAAGGCCGTGGAGGACCTCCTCTTCGATCGCCGGACGGAGGCCTACGATCCCCTCAAGGTCGTGCTGGAAGTTTTCGGAACCACCGGGGCCGTCCGCGCCACCGACGACGAAGTGGCCCGGCTCCCGGTGACAGAGCGCCTTCGCCAGGACATCCTGGACGGCGAGAAGCAGCGCATCCTCGTGGACGTGGACGAAGCCCTGAAGGACCACGACCCCCTGCACCTGATCAACACCGTGCTGCTGGGTGCCATGAAAGTGGTGGGGGACCGCTTCGGGGCCGGAGAGATGCAGCTCCCCTTCGTGCTGGAGAGTGCGGAGGCCATGAAGGCCGCCATCCAGCGCATCGAGCCCCACCTGCCCAAGGAGGCCAGCGTCACCAAGGGCCGGGCCATCCTGGCCACCGTGAAGGGCGATGTGCATGACATCGGCAAGAACCTGGTGGAGATCATCCTCTCCAACAACGGGTACGAAGTGGAGAACCTTGGCATCAAGCAGCCCGTGGAGGCCGTGCTCGCGGCCCATGCGCGCAAGCCGGCGGACGCCATCGGCCTGTCGGGGCTCCTGGTGAAGTCCACGGTGATCATGCGCGACGACCTGATCCAGATGGCCGAGCGAGGGATTCAGGTGCCCGTGCTCCTGGGCGGAGCCGCCCTCACCCGCGACTACGTGGAGACCGAGTGCCAGACCGTCTACGCTGGCCCCGTGCTCTACGCCGAGGATGCCTTCGAAGGGCTGCGGCACCTGAATGCCATCACCTCCGAGGAGCCCCTCGCGCGGACCGCTGCGGTGGCTCCGGGCGTCCCTGCCATCACGGTGCTGCGTCGGGGGGCCGGGGCCGTGACGCTGACCCCCGAAGGCCAGAGCTCCTGGGTCCGCCGGGATCTCGCCGTGCCCGAACCCCCGTTCTGGGGGGTGCGGGAAGCGCAGCACACGGTCGAAGACCTCTTTGGGTTCCTGGACCAGTTCGTGGTGATCCGCAACCGCTGGTCCTTCACCCAGGGCCAGCTCGCCGACGAAGCCTTTGAGGCCGTCCTTCACGAGAAGGCCGAGCCGCTGCTGGTCCGATGGAAGGAGAGGCTCCTGGAGGAACCCCTCCTTCAGCCGCGGGCGCTCTTCGGCTACTTCCCCGTACAGGCTTCTGGGGATGGCTTGAAGGTCTACGATCCCACCCGTGAGCGACTCCTGACGACCCTGACCTTCCCCCGACAAGCGGAGGGCCGGCGCCTGTGCATCGCTGACTTCTTCGAATCCGAGTCCTCGGGACGCTACGACGTCCTCCCCCTGCAGGTGGTCACCCTGGGAGCCCGGACGGCCGAGCATACGGCCGAGCTGTACCGAGCCAACCGCTACGCCGACTACTTCTACTTCCACGGCCTCGCCACGGAGCTCACCGAAGCCTATGCCGAGCTACTGCACGCCCGGATCCGTCGGGACCTGGGCATCCACGGACGGGACGCCAAGGAGCTGCGCCAGCTCTTCAGCCAGGGGTACCAGGGCTCCCGCTACTCCTTCGGCTACCCCGCCTGCCCGGACCTGGAGGGCAACGGCCCGATCCTGGATCTCCTGGGGGCCTCCGCCATCGGCGTGGAACTTAGCGAGACCTGGCAGATGGTTCCGGAATACACCACCGCGGCCCTGGTGGCCTGGCATCCCCAGGCCCGCTACTTCGCGGTGTGAAGGGCTTCGGCTTAAGCCTAGGTTGATTGACCATGGATTGTCTTCGAGAACGACAAATCCTCTTCGCGGATGTGTCCCATCAACCAATGCCTGAGTAAAGAGAGGGTCTCCTGGGTAAGCTGTTTTTCACCTCCCATGAAGCGTCTGAAATGCACATCAATTTGTTCTAGCAGCGCTTGATGAGCGATGATGTGGTCGACGGCATCGAAGTCCGGATACCTGGCCATGAGTGCCTCTTCAGTCCGGAAATGTACGCGCGCGTAGGCTTTCATAAAGGAGAGGCACCAGCCCAACTCTTCTTCGCCAGAACCGTTTTCGATGGCTATTTGGAGCCGGTTCAGCGATTCAAGCAACGTTCGATGTTGAACATCGATTTCCTGATGCCCTGTATCCCATTCGGGCTTCCACACAATCGATGTTCCTGCGGACATGGTGGTGCTCCAACGGCTCTCAGTAAAGGGTTCTGCCCGGAGCAGAACACCTATCTGATGCCTGAGTGGTGACAGTCATCGTTGCAGACCGGGGGATGGAACGCTGTGATGGGGAAGGTCGAACGAACCATTCTCGAGAGGGTGATCACCCCATCAAGTCGTTCCGTGACCATCTTGTTGGCTTGCGACCACCAGCGTTCCGTCGAGGCAATAGGCTGGATTGCGTTCGCTGTGTTGTATCGCGATTGAACTCGTTTTCAGGGTTCCTGCAGCCGCCAGGGCAGCCAACGCTTGATTCCTGAGTTCACATCCCAGTGAGCCGTGAGAGATTCTTCCCACAAGTTGAACAAACCCCTAGGAGCCCGTCCAAGTAACCCATCGTCCATTCGCAGCATAGATAGGGCATGG
>CAYZND010000197.1:0-6736 GCA_964479495.1 uncultured Mesoterricola sp. | reverse complement strand
TGATCCAGAGCGTGGGCGAGGCCATCATCTCCTTCAGCCACGATGGCCGCATCCTCACCTGGAACACCGCCGCCGAACAGATCTTCGGCTTCGCCCGCAGCGAGATCGTGGGCCACTCGATCCAGCAGCTGATCCCCCCCCACCGGGCCGGTGAGCTGGAGCAGATCGTGGCGCAGGTGGGTAAGGGGCAGATCCTGCGGGAGGTGCCGACCTCCCGGCTGCGCAAGGACCGCTCGGAGTTCCCGGCCCTGGTCACCTATGCGCCGATCCGCGGCGGGGACGACCGTGTCCTGGCCTTCTCGGCCCTGACCCGGGACGTGGGTGGCCAGAAGGAACTGGAGCGCCGGGTGGAGACCCTCGAATCCGGGGCTTCCCTCTCCCGTATCATGCCTCCGCTCTTCAACGAGCTGGCCAACCGGCTGAGCCCCATCCTGCTGCAGAAGAGCATGCTGCTGGAGGAGGCCAAGGATCCCCAGCAGGCGACTCGCTTCGGCAAGCTGCTCCAGGCCGTGGATTCTGCGCAGAACCTGCTGAAGCCGTTGTTGATGGTGGTGACCCCCTCCTCGCCGAGATTCGAGCGCACCCAGCTCAACCGGCTCATCCAGGAAGCGGCCAAGCGGGTGGAAGCCGAGGCCGCGGCCTCGGGCGTCACCCTCGACTTCACCTACGATCCCAACCTGCCCGAGTTCGGCCTGGATGTGGAGCAGGTGCGGGAGGGACTGGCGAACCTGCTCCGCAGCAGCATCTACGCATCCAGCCACTCCGCCGCCAAGCGCGTGCGCGTGGGGACCCGGGCCAGCGGCAGCACCATCCAGATCGTCAGCCAGGACACGGGACCGGCCATTCCGGAGCCCGAAAAGGGTCGGGTGTTCGAGCTGCCGAACGTCACGGATGCCGCCAGCCTGGGACTCTGCGTGGCGGCTGCCGTGGTGCGTGCCCATGGGGGCAAGATCTCCGTCCGCAGTCAGGAAGGAGTTGGCAATGCATTCCTGCTGGAGTTTCCGATGATCGATGGTTCCGCGGCACCCGTGATTCCACCCTCGCTCGAGGGCAAGAAGGTCATGGTGGTGGACGACGAGGCTTTCCTGCTGGAGTGCCTGGTGGACGCCATCACGGCCTGGGGATGCCAGGTGACACCCTGCGGCCTGGCCGCCGAAGCCATCCAGAAGCTCCAGGTGGAGCGCTACGACCTGGTCATCTCGGACATCCGCATGCCGGGGCTGTCCGGGATCCAGTTCTTCGACTGGATCCAGGCCCACCAGCCGGACATGGCCCGGCGGATCCTGTTCACGACGGGTGACAGCTTTGATCCGGAGACGCGGGAGTTCCTGGACCGGTCCAAGCTGCCCAACCTGGGCAAGCCCTTCGACCTCAAGAAGCTCAAGCAGGCCCTGGGCGACCTGGTGATCTCCATGGAGGCCCTCCCCTAGCTACTTCGACTCGGGATTCTCGAGAAAGGCATCCGCCAGGTCCACCACGGTCATCTCCTCGTATTCCGCATGGGGACCAGTGGCGGCTCCGGCCACATGGAAGGCGGCGTTGAAGATGGCCTTGCGATGAGCGCGGCTGGGCACGCCGTCGTCGATGAGCAGCTGCATCACCGTCCATTGGGCTTTTTCGGCGCCATAGTTGATCACTTCGCCCACCGTGGACTGGTAGAGGCCATGGCGCAGCGTGCGCGTCTGCAGGGTCGAGCCCGTGGGGCCGGTGTGTCCGGTCCAGCCCGTGGGGCCTTGCTCGAGGACCAAGGTCCGGGCGGCCCGGCTGAGCCCCTCGCTCCAACGGAGGGGGCCGATGGAGGGGGACTTGTCTAGGAACTCAATCAGCTCCTCCAGGGCCGCGGCGCCCTCCTCGGTTCGAATCGGGGTTTGCTCCGGAAGGCGCCAGAGGGTCCCTTCGAAGTACTTGACCAGGGTCTTTAGCCAGCGGGCGTATTCCTTGGGATGGAGCCGGATGCGGCTCATCTCGGTGACCACCAGCCGTTCCTCCTCACTGGAAGGGCGGAGGGCTGGATCCAACGGAGCCGCATTCTGGGCCACTCCCGGGAATGCCAGGAGGAACCCTAGGACCAGAGCACGGAGCATGGTGCCTCCCGGATGAGGTCCGACGAGTATATCCCTAGGGACTCCGTAGAATGGTTCCATGATTCCCTACCTCAGTGTGGTCATCCCCATCTACAACGAAGAGAGCAACATTGAACCCCTCTGGACCAGGGTCTCCACGGTACTTTATGAGCATTTCCCCACGCTTGAGCGTGGGTGGGAGGTCATCTTTACCGATGATGGCAGCCGTGACCGGAGCCTGGAGCGTCTGCTGGCCATCGCTCGATCCGAACCGCGCGTGACGGTGGTGGAGTTCAACCGGAACTATGGGCAGCAGAAGGCGCTGTTGGGTGGACTCGCCCTCGCGCAGGGAGAAGTGATCGTCACACTGGATGCCGACCTGCAGAATCCGCCGGAGGAGATCCCGAAGCTGGTGGCCAAGCTCGAGGAGGGCTTCGATGTCGTTGCCGGGTGGAGGCAGGGGCGGATGCGAAACGACAGCCTGTTGAGGACATTGCCCTCGAAGCTGGTGAACGCGCTCACCCGTTGGGTCACGGGGGACAAGCTCCACGACTTCGGGTGCATGCAACGAGCTTACCGTCGGGAGGTCGTGGACGCCGTGCTCCAGTGCCGGGAGCGCTCCAGCTTCATCCCGGCGCTCGCCAACACCTTCGCCAAGCGCATTGCCGAAGTGCCCGTGGCCCATGCGGAGCGGGTGGCCGGGGCTTCCAAATACGGCTTCCGGTCTCTTCTTCGTATCCAGTTCGACCTGCTCACAGGCTTCTCTTTGCTGCCTCTCCAGATGCTCAGCCTCCTGGGTGGTGTCGTGTCGATCCTCGGCATCGGTTTCGGGGCCTACCTGATGGTGGATCGCGTGCTCCACCCCGACCACCCGATGGAAGGCCTGGCGGTACTGTTTGCCATCCTGTTCGTCCTTGTCGGCGCCCAGTTCCTGGCCTTCGGCCTCCTGGGCGAATACATCGGCCGCATCTACCAGGAAGTCCGCGACCGGCCGCGCTACGTGGTAAAACGGATCCACAAGCACTCTTGAACCTCGGAGGTCCCATGCAGCTCTCCTTCCACGGTGCGGCCGGCGGCGTGACCGGTTCCTGCCATCTGCTTGATACTGGTCGCGCACGGGTGCTCATCGATGCGGGGCTCTTCCAGGGGAGTCGCGAGATGCGGGAGGAGAATGGCCGCGACTTCGGTTTCGAGCCGGCGTCCATCGACTTCCTGCTGCTCACCCACGCCCACCTGGACCACTGCGGCCGGATTCCGCTCCTGGTGAAGCAGGGCTTCCGGGGCAAGGTGGTCTGCACGGGAGCCACGAAGGAGCTGGCAGAGCTCGTGCTGATGGACACGGCCCGGCTCCAGGAGGAAGACGTGGAGCGCGCCAAGCGTCACCGTGGGCGAGGCAGCAGCCGCTACAAGGACCTTCCCGAAGCGCCCCTCTACGACAGCCTGGATGTGGAAGAGGCGCTGACGCGTTTTACGCTGTCGGTGCCCTATGGCCAACGGGTCAAGCTGGCCGAGGATCTCTTTGCGACCTTCCAGGACGCCGGGCACATCCTGGGCTCAGCCAGTGTGTTGGTGGAGGCCGGCAAGCGGAGATTCGTGTTCTCGGGGGATCTGGGCAGCCCGATGCACCCGATCGTTCGGAATCCCGTGCCCTGTCCGGAGACGGACATCGTGGTCATGGAGACCACGTACGGTGGACGGTCCCACCGCGGTGTCATGGAGACGGCGGCGGAGTTCTTCCAGGTGGTGACGGAGACCGTGGAGGCGGGCGGCAATGTGGTGATCCCCACCTTCGCCCTGGAGCGGGCCCAGGAAGTCATCTACGGCATCCGCGAGGGGATCGAGCATCAGCGTCTCCCGTCCGGCCTGAAGGTGTTCCTGGACTCTCCCATGGCGACGACCGCCACGGAGATCTTCCGCAAGCACGCCGAGTGTTTCGACCAGCACGCCCTCAACGTGCTCAAGGACAGGGATCCCTTTGCCTTCCCGGGCCTGACCTTCACCCGGGACCGCCTGGAGTCCAAGGCCATCAATGACGTCCGACGGGGCGCCGTGATCCTCGCGGGTTCGGGCATGTGCACCGGCGGCCGCGTGATGCACCACCTCGAGCAGCTGCTCCCAAGGCCTGAATGTGCCGTGGTCTTCGTGGGCTACGCCGCCAGTGGAACCCCTGCCCGATCCTTGATCGACGGTGCGAAGACCCTGCGCCTCTTCGGCCAGGAGGTGCCCGTGCGTGCCAAGATCCACACCATCAACGGCTTCTCGGGGCATGGCGACCACGCCACGCTCCTGAAGTGGCATGAAGGTTCAGGTCCGAAGGCCCGGACCTTCCTGGTGCACGGCGAGCTGAAGTCCTCGACCGCCCTGCGGGACGCGCTCACCTCGAAGGGGCTGATGACCGAGATCCCGGAACTTCATCAGTCCTTCGAACTCTGAGCCTCCAGGCACTCCAGCATGATCGCCTGCTGCACCTTGAGCAGGCTCGCCTTGAACCGATAGCCGATGAAATGCGGGGATTCCACCAGGTCCTCCGAGACTTCTCCGCCCCGGGTGAAAGGAGGGCATGGGTTGCAGAGGGCTCCGGGCTTCGCGGTGGCCATCCGCTCCGGGGTGATCCGGTAGGTGCCCAGGTAGGCTTCGTTCTCCATTTCCGGCAGCAGGCCATCCGTCAGGACGATATCCGCTTCGCGGAGGGCCCGCTCGATCTCCGGATCGAAACGGATCGTCGGTCCGGTGATGGGCGAACGGAACTCGGGGAGGCAGCTCTGGGTCATGTCCAGGCCCAGGAGGTTGGCCGCTTCCATCCAGGTGTCGCAGATGTTGCCTTGGGCACCCACGAACAGGTAGCGGGCCGTCCGCCAGTCGGTTCGCAGCCGGGAGTAGCCGTAGAGGTCCGAGAGGATCTCGCAGGGGTGGTTCCTGCGGGTCATGGCATTGATGACCGGGAAGGGGGCATGCCGGGCGAACCGCTGCAGCAGGGTGAAATCGGGATGGCGAATGATGGCGAGGTCGATCCAGTTCGCGAGGTAGGCGGCCAGATCCCGCAGATCCTCCTTCCGCTCGAGGGTCTCGGGAGGGAACCGCACCACGTTCCCTCCTAGCTGGGAAACGCCGAGCTCGAAGGTGATCCGGGTGCGGATGCTGGTATCCGGGAAGAGCGCCAGGACACTCCGTCCTTCCAGCGGCTTCTGGCTTGCCTGAAGGCCGGTGGCCCGCTGGAAGACACGCTCCACCCAGGTCTTTGAAAGCCCCGAGAGTTCCAGGAGATGGTGGGGCGCGCTCATAGACCCAGGATCCCTTGGAGTTCCTGGGCCATCTGGTCGAACGCCTGCGTCTGCGGGCTCTTCGGATGACTCACCACGAGGGGCGTGCCGCTGTCGCCGCCGGTGCGGATCTGGAGGTCGATGGGCACCTCGCCCAGGAACGGCAGGCCCATGCGCACGGTGGCCGACCGGACGCCGCCGTGGCCGAAGATCTGGGTCTCGGTGCCGCAGCTGGGGCAGAGGAAGCTGGACATGTTCTCCACCACGCCCACCACGGGGATCTTGGCGGTCTGGAAGAGGCCGATGGCCTTCTTGGCATCCAGGAAGGCCACATCCTGGGGAGTGCTCACGACCACGGCGCCGTCGATCTTGGCGTTCTGGATCAGCGAGAGCTGCACGTCGCCCGTGCCGGGCGGAAGATCGATGAGCAGCACGTCCAGGTCGCCCCAGAGCACGTCGCCCAGGAACTGGGTGAGCGCCTTGTTGAGCATGGGCCCGCGCCAGATGACGGGGTGGTCCTCGTCCACCAGGAAGGCCATGGACATCAGCTTCAGCCCAAACTTCTGGATGGGCAGGATCTTACCCTGCTCGGTGCCCTCGGGACCGTCGGTGATGCCGAACATCATGCCCAGGCTGGGCCCGTGCAGGTCGGCGTCCAGGAGCCCCACCTTGAGGCCCCGCTGGGCCAGAGCGCAGGCGAGGTTCGAAGCCACCGTGCTCTTGCCGACCCCGCCCTTGCCGCTGCCCACCATGATGCAGCGCTTCACGGACTGAAGGAGGTTCTTGTAATGGGCCTCGGGCGTCGGCTCCCACTGGAACCGGACCTCCACCGAGTTCGCATGGGCCTTCTTCAGGTTCTCGATCAGGGTTTGGCGGATGGCCGATTCACGATCCTTGTAGGCATCCAGCAGGGACAGTTCCACCGTGACGCGATCCCCGTCGACATCCATGGCCTTGACGGCCTTGAGGGCCAGCAGGGTGGAACTGGTGCCCGGAACCTGGTACCCGTTCAGTGCATCGTAGATCGCGGCGCGGCTCACCTTGGACATAGATACTCCCGGTCCTAGGGTGCCACGGAACCGGCCGGTGTCACGGGCTTCTCAGATGTCCTCGACCACCATATGATCCGGCAGCTTCTGGGTCACGTTCCGGACGCCGCTGGCCATGAGGCCATGCTCGTAGGTGCGGAGCTGGCTCCGGACCGGAGATCCGCCCGGGGTCAGCCCCCGGCGGATGACGTCTCCGTCCGGGCCCAGGACCCGGCCCTTCACAGTGTCGTTGAGCTGAAGCTCCAGCAGCTCCACCACCTCGGCGGCGACGATGGGATCCACCAGGGGGAAGGCCACCTCCACCCGGTGGTCCAGGTTGCGTTGCATCAAATCCCCGCTGGCGAGGAGGGTCTCGGGGTTCCAT